>NZ_JACAPY010000022.1:0-35500 GCF_013385455.1 Pseudomonas sp. G1002 | reverse complement strand
GATACAACCGCGTCCAGGCAAACGGCAGCACACCCTCCAACGAGCCATCCGTAAGGGTCAGCAGCTCTTCACCGGTAACCATCGAAACCGGGCAGCCATTGGTACAGGTATTCGCCGAACAGACCGAAGCATCTCCATTGGGATTTTTCGCCGAAGCAGGCACATCATCCACAGGCTCCTGCTTCACCAACGCCGTGCGCGCCGTCTTCGGCTCCCGCACCATCGGTGCCGGGTTGGAAATCTCGTCCACGCCAGCCTTCAACGGCACCGCCGCAGCCTTCACCGGCACTGCATGACTCTGAAGCGATAACGGCTTAAGCACCTCCGCATGCCTATCCAGCGGGGCCGTACCGCCCAACTTGGCAATCTGTTCCAACCACTCCCGTGCCCGCTCGGACCTGACCTTGCCCAGCACCTGCGCGCCCAGCCGTACCGCCACACCCATACCGCCGGTAGCCCACAGCAACAGCAGGTTGAGCAACACCTCGGTGGTGATTTCCCCGAGCAACTCAAACATGTAGTGCGGCGGCAGCATGCGCATCCAACTGACCATTGCGGACAGGTAGATGAACAGCAGCGGCTCGTCGCTGAGAATCAACAATCCTTTGGCAATCGCCTCATGACTGAGCTTCAGGAGCGCTCCAAGCTCGGCTTGGGAGAGGTACTGCAGGAGCTTTTCGCTGTTGGGCTTGATGTCTGCCAACCACTGGTACAGCTGCGCAATACCGTCCCAGAGGCCGTAAAGCACGTTTTCAAAGCCCCGCGCATAAGCCAGTTGCAGCGAGGTGTAGCGCTCGCCATAACCCGCCTTGGCATAGCTCTCCCATATCGGCTTGAACGTGCTCGTCCACTGACCGCGCAAGTTGCCTTCCAGCGAGCTGATCTCGGACTGATAGGAGGCATACAGTGCCTTGATGTGGTCCCTGGAAACGTTGGGGTAGAAGCTGACTCGATACTGCCGGTCGACGGTGCACTCGGTGACTTCGAGCATGCCGCTGGGGCCGATGGTCTTATGGATGGGATCGCCGAGGGGACCACCGTCTTGCGCGACTTCCTGCAGCATCACCGGCGTATTGCCGATGGGCACGAACCGTGTGCTCTGGAACATGTGCACCAGGGTCAACGGTGAGTTGGCCTTGCAGGTCGCGACGGTGCTGGCGGGATACAGGGAACGGGTGATGGGCGCGACCAGCGAAACCTCGTCGCCGACCTTGAACACCTGCTCGACATCCAGCGCCGAAAAGCTCCAGAAGCTCTCGGCCCACGCGTCGTAGGTGTTCAGGCAATGTGTGAAGTCGTTGAGAACCCCATCGACGTCGCGCGTCTTCGGGTCCATCGCCGCCACGACCAGAAAGCCAATGGCGGGAATCAAGAGGCAGCCCCATCGGGCAGGGCATTAATCGAAAAAAACATCGGCGTTCCCTCGCGCTGTGTGATCAGGCGAGGGACTTTGCAGAGGTTCTCAGGGCAGGGGAGTAGAGGTTATCCGGCAGTTCGGTAGGACGTTTCGTTAAACCTCCGGCAAGGTCGAGCCGCCATCCACCACCAGCGTCTGCCCAGTGATATAGCCCGCCAGGTCCGATGCCAGGAACAGCATTGCCCCGGCAATATCCGACGGTGCGCCCAGCCGTCCCAGTGGCACCCGGCTGGCGATCTGTGCATTTACCTGGTCATCCCCCAGGTTGCCCATGGCCGGGGTTGCGATCATGCCGGGCTCCACACCGTTGACTCGCACATTCAAACCGGCCAGTTCCAGCGCCGCATTGCGAATGAACCCGTTGACCCCGGCCTTCGACGCCGCATAGTGACTCAACCCCGGAAACGCAACCCGCGGCCCCGTGACAGACGACGTAACCAGCACGCAGCCCCGACCCTGACGGCGGAACATCGGCAGCGCCGCCTGGGTCAGCCAGAACAACGCCGAGAGGTTGACCGCCAAGGTACGGCCGAGCATCGCCGGAGTGATCTCGGCAAAGGGCGTCAGCGGAAAATACCCGGCGTTATGCACCAGAATATCCAGCCGCTCCCAGTCGTGCTCCACCCCTGCAATCAGCTCGAAAACCGCAGCCGCATCCGCCAGATCCACCGTCACCGCTTCCACCTGGCAGCCGCGCCCGCACAGCTCCAGCGCGAGCGCCTCTGCCAGTTGCAGGTCGGCGATCATCACCCGCGCGCCCCGCAGGGCAAACGCTTCGACGATGGCCCGACCAATACCCTGGGCGCCACCCGTTACCAATACGTTGCGACCAGTGAAATCCAGGTCTTCATTCATGACGCTGCTCCATACGCGCATAGGCCAGCGTCGGCACATCGACAATGCTTGAGCCCCCGTCCGCCACCAGCGTCGCACCCGTAATGATCGACGCGTCACTGGAGGCCAGGAAGCGGCACACCCTGGCGATTTCTTCAGCGCTGGCCGGCCGGCGCAACGGCACGTCGGCGCACACCCGGTCATAGGCGTGTTGCAGCGTTTCGCCATAAAAGTCCATCAACGGCTGCATCTCCTCATCCGCCATCGGCGTGCGCACCCAGCCGGGGCACACCGCGTTCACCCGCACCCCGCGCGGGCCGTAATCCCGCGCCAGCGAGCGATTGAGCCCGAGCAAGGCATGCTTGGCCGTGGTGTAGCCGCACACCTCGGGCCCGGCAGCCAGTGAGGCAATCGAACCCATCAGCACGATGTTCCCGCCACTTTCCAGCAGCAGCGGCAAACACGCCCGCGCACTGTAGAAGGCGCTGTCGAGGTTGCTGCGCAGCGCCGCTTCCCAGGTCTGCGGGCTGGTGTCGGTGGCGCTGCCCACGCCATGGCCGCCCGCACAGGCCAGCAGCACGTCGATCCGCCCATAGTGCTGACGAATCTGCGCAATAAAACCCTCCCAGGTCTGCGGGCAGGCCGCATCACCCACCAACACCAACCCCCCGGTTTCCCGCGCGACCTGCTCCAGCGGTTCGCGACGACGGCCGATCAGTATCAACTGCGCACCCTCGGCAGCATACAGCCGGGCGCACGCAGCACCGATGCCCGTGCCGGCCCCGGTGATCACAATCGTGCGCGGCTCAGTCATCAGGATGCTCCGTGCGATTGAGCACCTGGCAGTAGGAACTGATGGGAAAGTTCGATAGTTCATCGAAGGAGGCGTCGGCATAGCCAAAGATCTTGCCGTCGCTGCGGTGTTGCTGCAGGTCGATCAGCACCAGGCCGAGGGTGGGGATGATTTTTTCGCGCCAGACGAACAGGTAGAGCTGGTCGGCGATCTTGTAGTAATCGCAGCGGTCGGTGTCGCACAGGCCTTGCTCGACACCCTTGAGGCATTGCCAGGCGTAGAACTGGTGGTTGAGGTAGATGTGCTCGTAGACCTCGCTCGGGCTGTAGCGATACTGGTTGCGCAGGCCGATCAGGTCGGTGGTTGGTGCGTGGGGGCATTGGCCTGGCTGCCACGGGCGGTCGAGGCTGCCGTGGAGGAATTCCACTTCCACTGAAGTCAGCGGCTTGCCGGCAAGGGCGCGGCTGTAGAGGCCTTCGCGGGTTTGTTCCTGGGTGGGCATGCGCCCGAGCACAGCGGTGAACGAAGCGCTGGCGGTGTCGAGCACCAGGCTGACCGACCAGTCCTGCGTGCCTTCGCGCTTGATGAAATCCACCAGGTACAGGCCTGGGCGCACCGAGGTCGCACGGTAGGTGGCGCTGCCGCTGGAGTGACCGTCGGCCGCGACCCAGGACAGGCTGTCGCGCTCGAACCGGTGCTCGATCTGCCAGCCATTGGCGAAGTGCAGCGTGAAGGCCTTGCCGCTCAGGTCGGCCAGGTTCGGCAGGATAAATGCCTCTGGGGCGAAGCCGTCGGCCAGGGCGCCCACGGTGATCCAGTCAGAAGGGGTGGTCATTTGCGATGCTCCGGTTGGGTGGGTGAACACCACGAATCATCGCGCCCGGGAGCAGGCGCGGGTATCAACCGGATGGTTGAGGCGAACTACAGAAACAGGCTGCCCACCAGCTCGGTACGACTGCTGACGCCGGTCTTGCGAAACAGGTTGATCAGGTGGGTCTTGATGGTGGGCAGGCCGACGTCCAGCTCCTGGGCCAGCTGTTTATTGCTGGCGCCCTGGCGCAACAGCAGGGCGATCTGGCGCTCCTTGGGTGTGAGACCGGCCAGCGCCTCTTCAGTGGGCTGCATGTTGGCCACCGCCAGTTGCAGCAAGGTTTGCAGGGCGTTCAGTTGGGCCAGTTGCTCGCCGGTGAAAGCGCCCTGGTCGGCGGTGCGCAACAGCGAAATCGCCGCCTGGGGCTGGCCGGCCCGCTGGGCGAAAATCTCCACCACATCGACCACGCCATAGCGCCGCAGAAAATCCCCATAGCGCCGGGTATCCCGCGCCGGCTGGCGGGCCATGGCAACGCCCAGCGGCACCACCGCCAGGCCACTGGACAGGCAGTTGCGCGGTTGCAACGGGTCGAATTGGCGGTAGTTGTCGAGGTAGTCGCGGTGCATTTCGCCGCTCATGCCGTGCAACTGGAAATCCCGGGCTTGCAGCTGGCGGTCGACGCAATAGAACGCGGCCTGGCTGACCGGAATCAAGCGGGTGAAAGCCTGCAGGCACTGGCCGGCGACTTCGTGGGCGGGGAGAGCGTGCATGGGTGGGCACCTGCGCCAAAAGGCTGCCGACGGGTGCCGGCAGCCGGGGCTATCACACCACGGCGAAGTAGTGTTTGACGAAACTTTCGCTGACCACTTCCCACAGCACCGGGGTGCCCTTGGTCACGAACCAGCTGTCACCGGCCTTGTAGCGGGTGCTCTGGCCGGTGGACTCGTCGGTGAGCACCACTTCGCCGGTGACCACGGTGGCTTGTTCGGCAAACGGGTAGACCATGCGGAACTTGCCCTGGGTGGTGCCGAAATAGGCGCTGCTGACCGGGTCGGTGGGGGCACCGAAAGTCATTTTGCCGAAGGCCCGGACTTCGCCTTCGAGGATGGTCGAGCCGAGGTCGGCGACGGTGCCCCAGGCGTCGAGTTCGGATAGCTGGATGTCTTTCTTGAGGGTAACGAGGGTCATGGCAGTTGCTCCTGATGAGAAAAAATTAGTGACCAACTGTAGGAGCGAGCTTGCTCGCGAAGGTCGTCAACGATGACGTTGGCGTCCTGGATTAACGCGGCGCCCTTGGGTTTTTCGCGAGCAAGCTCGCTCCTACAGGTGTCAGGCGTGGGATTTAGCGGCGGCCGTTCCAGTAACCGGAGAGCTGGTGCCAGGACTTGCCGGCGGTGAGCAGCAGTGGGCGGATCGCGTCCTTGCCGATGATGGTCGGGCGATGGATCGAGCTGACCAGGTCATACCGCGCCGAGCCTTCGCTCATGCCTTCGGCCAGCACCTTGCAGATGATGTGGCTTGGGGTCACGCCGAAGCCCGAATAGCCCTGCACATAGAACGCGTTGCTGCGCCCGGGCAGGGTGCCGATCTGCGGGAACAGGTTCGGGCTGCAGGCCATCGGGCCGCCCCAGGCCAGGTCGATCTTCACGTCCTTGAGGTACGGGAAAATCTTCAGCATCAGGTTGCGGTTCCAGGCTTTCAAATCGCCGGGAATGTGCTCCACCAAAGGCGTGGCGGCGCCGAACAGCAGGCGGTTTTCGTTGGTGACGCGGTAGTAGTCGATCACCGGGCGAATGTCGCTGTAGGCCCCGCGAATCGGGCTGATACGGTTGATCAGCTCTTCTGGCAACGGCTCGGTCATCATCTGGAACGCGTAGGTGTTGATGGTAGAGCGGTGCAGTTCCGGCTCCAGCTTGTTGAGGAAACTGTCGCAGGCCCACAGCAGCTTGCTGGCCTTGACCGAACCGCGGCCGGTGCGCACGGTGATGCGCTCGCCATAACTGACTTCCAGCGCCGGGCTGTTCTCGAAAATCCGCACGCCGTGGCCGGCCAGGGCCTTGGCTTCGCCCAGCAGCAGGTTCAACGAGTGCACATGCCCGCCGCCCATGTGCAGCAGGGCGCTGCTGTAGGCGTCGGAGCCGATGATCTGCCTGACGTCGGAGCCGCCAAGAAAGCGGATCTCGTGTTGGGTGTTGATGGATTTGAAGTCTTTCTCCCAGGCGCGCAGGGTCTTTTCCTGGCGGGCGTTGAAGCCCATGTAGCCATAGCCGTGGCAGAAGTCGGCATCGATGTCGTACTTGGCGATGCGGTTCTTGATGATGTCGGCGCCCAGGTCGCTGATCTCGAAGATCTGGCGCAGGCCGTCTTCACCCACGTCCTTCTTGATCTTTTCCAGGTCGTGGCCGATGCCGGCCATGATCTGCCCACCGTTGCGCCCGGTACCGCCAAAACCCAGGTAACGCGCTTCCAGCACGACGATGTTGGTGATGCCTTTTTCGGCGAGCTCCAGGGCGGTGTTGATCCCGGAAAAGCCGCCACCGATGATCACCACGTCGGCTTCCACGTCCTGCTCCAGGGTGGGGAAGCTGAGGTTGTATTTCTTGGTCGCCGTGTAATAGGTCGGCGTTTCGATATTGATCATTGCGCTGCCTGACAGTGAAGAGCTAATGAGTGTATTAAGGCCGTTGGCGCGCTGGATGTCTTGATTCTGTGTGCCGCCGGTTTTGATCCTGCGCGCCAGAGCCTTCGCCGGCTTCACAAGTTATAGCGTGAGGTGGGGAGGAGAGTGTTAGAGTTTCGTTAAAACATTAACTAAATCTATCGTGACCCTGAGCCTATGTTGAAACCCAGACAATCCCTGACCCTGACCTTGCTTCAGGCCCGTGAAGCGGCCATGAGTTTTTTCCGGCCCTCGCTGAATGAGCATGGGCTGACCGAGCAGCAATGGCGGGTTATTCGAATTCTCAGCCAGCATGACGAGCTGGAGATTTACCAACTGGCGGAACTGGCGTGCATTCTCAAGCCGAGCATGACCGGCGTGCTGGTACGCATGGAGGCGGCGGGGATGGTGCACCGGCGCAAGGCCGAGCAGGATCAGCGGCGGGTGCTGGTGACGCTGGCGGAGAAGGGCAAGGCCAGTTTCGAGTCGATGAGCCAGTGTATGGAGGAGAATTATCAGCGTTTGCAGGAGCAGTTTGGGGAGGAGAAGTTGCAGGTGTTGTTGGGGTTGCTGGATGAGTTGAAGACCATCAAGCGTTGAATCACGGTAGATGAGTAACAGGTAATCAAAATGTGGGAGCTGGCTTGCCTGCGATGCAGGCGCCTGGGGGTGTCAGGTACACCGAGGTGATGCTATCGCAGGCAAGCCAGCTCCCACAGTTGATCTCTGTTGTTTGACGGGGTCAGTACACGCCGCCGGTAATGGCCGGTGTTGCGGTGTCCTTGAATTTCGCCGCCAACCCCTGCAACCCGCGCATCAACACCGTCGTATCCACCCCCACCGCCACAAACGCCGCCCCCAACTCGATATACCGCCGCGCCAGTTTCTCATCCGCACTCAAGATCCCCGCCGCCTTGCCGGCTTTTTGAATCCGTACGATGGCGTCCTCAATCGCCGCCTGCACCTCGGGGTGCCCGGGATTCCCCCGATGCCCCATGGCCGCACTCAAATCCGCCGGCCCGATAAACACCCCATCCACGCCATCAACCGCCGCGATCGCATCGAGGTTGTCCAGGCCTTCACGGTTCTCGATCTGCACCAGCAGGCACATCTGCGCATCGGCCTCATCCAGGTAACCAGGAATACTGTTCCAGCGCGACGCCCGCGCCAGCGCGCTGCCCACGCCCCGTACACCACCCGGTGGATAACGCATCGCCCGCACCAGCTGCCGTGCCTGGTCAGCCGTCTCCACCATCGGCACCAACAGCGTCTGCACGCCGATATCCAGCACCTGCTTGATCAACGCCGTATCGCCGATCACCGGGCGAATCACCGGTTGGCTGTCATAAGGCGCGACGGCCTGCAGTTGGCCGAGCATGCCGCGCAGGTCATTGGGCGCGTGCTCGCCGTCGATCAGCAGCCAGTCGAACCCGGCATTCGCGGCCAGTTCGGCGCAATAAGCGTCCGCCAAACCGAGCCACAGGCCGATCTGGGTCTCGCCACGTTGCAGGCGTTGCTTGAAGCGGTTGATGGGCATGTCCATGAAACAGTCCTCCAGTATTCAGACAAAGCGGCAGGAGATGGAACCCAGCATGTCGTAGTCGACATGGAAGGTGTCACCCGGATTCGCCGCCACCGGGCGGGTGAAGGAGCCGCCGAGGATGATCTGGCCGGGTTGCAGGGTGACGTCGTACGGCGCCAGTTTGTTCGCCAGCCAGGCCACGCCCTTGGCCGGATGGTTAAGTACCGCAGCCGACACCCCGGACTCTTCGATCACCCCGTTGCGGTACAACACCGCCGGCACCTTGCGCAGGTCGATCTCGGTGGGGCGCACGGCGCGGCCGCCCATCACCACGCCGGCATTGGCGGCGTTGTCGGAAATGGTGTCGAACACCTTGCGGGTGGCGTTGGTGTGCGGGTCGATCTGCTGGATGCGGGCGTCGATGATTTCCAGCGCCGGGATCACCCATTCCGTGGCATCGAGCACATCGAAAATCGTGCAGTTCGGGCCCTTCAGCGGCTTGCCGAGGATGAACGCCAGTTCCACTTCCACCCTCGGCACGATGAAGCGCTCGAAGGGGATGTCGGTGCCTTCGTCGAAGAACATGTCATCGAGCAGGGCGCCGTAATCCGGCTCGGTGATGTTCGACGACACCTGCATCGCCCGCGACGTCAGGCCGATCTTGTGCCCGACCAGCTTGCGCCCGTCCTTGATTTTCCGGGCCACCCAGGCGCGCTGGATGGCGTAGGCGTCTTCAATCGTGATGTTCGGGTGCTCCAGGGAAAACTGGCGCACCTGTTCACGGGAACGCTCGGCCTGGTCGAGGCGGGCGGCGGCTTGCTGAATAAGGGCTTGATCAAGCATGACAAAATCTCTACTGGGGATTGACGATGGCCGCATGGGTGCGCAGCACCAGCAGGCCGCCGAGGGCGATAAGCAGCGCCAGCACGTACAGGGCCAGGCTCGCGCTTTGGGTGGTGTCGCGCATCCAGCCGATCAGGTAGGGCGCGAGGAACGAAGCGATGCTGCCGAACGAGCTGATCAGCGCGATGCCGGCCGCCTGGGTGCTGTTGGACAGGAACGCCGGCGGCAATTGCCAGAACATCGGCAGCGCAGCGCTGGCGCCCATGCCGGCGAGGATCAGGCCGCCCAGCACCAGGGTCGGGTTGGTGGGCGAGAGCCCGGCCACCGCAATACCGATGGCCGACATCAGCAACGGCACGCACAGGTGCCAGCGGCGTTCGCGGTTGCGGTCGGACGAGCGCCCGCAGCCGATCATGAAGAAGCACCCGGCCAGATACGGTACGGCGCTCAGCAAGCCGACCTGGCTGTCGCGGCCGATGCCGGCGCCGTGGATCAGGGTGGGCATCCAGAACGCCAGGGTGTTCACCGCCAGCATCACCGCGAAGTACACCGCCACCAGCAGCCACACCTGCGGGTCACGCAGGATGCCGCCGAAGGAGGTGATGGATTTGCGCTGTTCTTCAGTGCTCAGTTGCTCGCGCAGTTGTTGCTTTTGCGCGGGCTTCAGCCACTTCACGGTTTCGAAGCTGTCGGGCAGGTATTTCAGGACGACCAGGCCGAGCAGCACCACCGGGGCGCCTTCGATCAGGAACATCCACTGCCAGCCCCGCAGCCCGCCGAAATCATGGAAGTTCTCCAGGATCGCACCGGACAACGGGCCACCAATCACACCGGCCATGGGCACGGCAATCGCAAACAGCGCGGTGACTTGCGCCCGGCGGCGGGCCGGGTACCAGCGGTTGAGGAACACCAGGATCCCCGGGAAGAAGCCGGCTTCGGCCACCCCCAGCAGAAAGCGCAGCACGTAGAAGCCCGTGGAGCTTTCGATCCACAGCATGCTGGTGGAGAGCACGCCCCACACCACCATCAGGCAGGCGATCCAGCGCCGTGGGCCGACCCGGTCCAGGGCCATGTTGCTGGGTACGCCGAACAGCGCGTAGGCGATGAAAAACAGGCCGGCACCGAGGCCATACACCGTGTCGCTGAAGTGCAGGTCGGTGCTCATCTGCATCTTGGCGAAGCCGATGTTGATGCGGTCCAGGTGGGCAAACAGGTAGCAGATCAGCAGCAACGGCATCAGTCGCCAGGTGACGATGCTGTGGGTGCGCTGATGTTCGATCAGGGTGGTGCTGTCGGCGGTATTGGCTGTGCTCATGATGTTGTTCTTTTTTGTTTGAGTGGCCATGGGCGGAAAGGTGGGCTGTGCTCAGCCCGCCTGGTTCTTCAGAAATGCGTGCACGTTGTTCTGCTTGAAATTCAGCTCGGGGTGCAGCTCGATCATCTCGAACGACAACGCCAGCAGCCGCTGGGATTGCAGCTCGGCGAAGTGTTCGGTGATGACCTTGAACAGGGCTTCGGCCACCGCCTTGCGGGTTTCCAGGTCGCGCCCGTGGCCGACCTTGAGGGTCATGTGGACGAAGGCGTAGTCATGCTTGCCGTCGGCCATGCGCCAGGTGTCCAGGCGCACTCCGCGACTGCGGATGCCCCCCAGGGGAAACACGCCGCTGTCCCCCAGCACGGCGTGAACCTGCTCGAACAGGGCCGGCAGGTTGGCCTGCTGCTCGATGTTGTCGGTGTATTCGGCGATGAAGTGCGGCATGTGTATCTCCTCTTGGGGTGAGGTACAGCGAATTCCTTGTAGGAGCTGGCTTGCCTGCGATGGCATCAACTCGGTGCGACAGATACACCGAGGTGCCTGCATCGCAGGCAAGCCAGCTCCCACATTTGATCCTCACCAAGGCTCATAAAGGGAAAATGGCATTGATCTGCCCGGTGCCCGAACTGCCGAACGGCTGGGTGATGATCTCGGCCGGCTGGTTGTAGTCCGGCCCGCCCAGCAGTCCCAGGAGCATCGCGGTGTCGTGCATCTTGCCTTCGCCGAAGCAGTGCTCGGCGTAGTCCGGCAGCATTGCGCAGAACTCCTTGAAGCGGCCTTGCTTCCACATCTCCACCACGTGCAGGTCCATCTGTTTGTCGAATTCACGGGTCCAGTTGTGGATGTTGGCTTCGGCTTCGCGGTCGTCCGAGAAACGGTGGGAGAGGGAGCCCGAGGCCAGCACCAGGACTTTGCGGTCGCTTTTCTCGATCGCCCGGCGCACGGCGGCGCCGAACGCAAAGCTGTCTTCCAGGCGGTGCCAGGCGCACCACGCGGCAATCGAGATCACGTCGAACTTCTGCGCGTCCGGCACGCCCATGTGCATGTAGCGCATCGGCACCAGGGTGCCGTATTCCAGCTCCAGGCTCGGGATGTTGTGGGCCATGGTGCGCACGCCGGCCAGGTTGGCCTCGGCGGCGATCAACTCGCCCAGCTCGGGGCAGCCCGGGTACTCGTACTCCATGTTCTTGATGAAGTGCGGCAGCTCGTTGCTGGTGTAGGTGCCCTTGAAATGCTCGCCGCAGTTGACGTGATAGCCGCTGTTGACCAGCCAGTGCACGTCGAACACCACCGCGGTGTCGGCCCCCAGTTCACGGGCGCGCCGCCCGATTTCCTTGTGCCCGGCGATGGCTGCTTCGCGGCAACCGTGGTGCTTGCCGGGCAGTTCCGACAGGTACATCGAGGGGACGTGGCAGATCTTCGCTGCCAGAACCACTTCGCCCATGATCATTCTCCTGAGTATTTATTCTTTTGTAGGAGCGAGCTTGCTCGCGAAAAACGTCAACGATAACGCAGCACTTCTGTTAGCCCGCGGCGCCTGCGGGTTCTTCGCGAGCAAGCTCGCTCCTACAGGTAGCGTTGTTATATCCGGGTTACACACCCCAGCGCGGGATGTGATGACTGCCCATGGAAATGCACACGTTCTTGATCTCGGCAAACACTTCGAAGCTGTACTGGCCGCCTTCACGGCCGGTGCCGGAACCTTTTACCCCACCAAACGGCTGGCGCAAGTCCCGCACGTTCTGGCTGTTGATGAACACCATGCCGGCTTCGATGCCGTAGGCCAGACGATGCGCCTTGCCGATGTCCTGGGTCCAGATATAGGACGCCAGGCCGTACTCGGTGTCGTTGGCCAGTTGCAGCGCCTCGGCTTCGTCCTTGAACGGGATCAGGCACACCACCGGGCCAAAGATTTCTTCCTGGGCGATGCGCATGTTGTTGTGCACATCGGCAAACACCGTTGGCTGGATAAACTGCCCACGGCTCAAGTGCGCCGGCAGGTTGGCCGGGCGTTCCAGGCCGCCGGCCAGCAGGGTGGCGCCTTCTTCGAGGCCAATCCTGATGTAGCCGGTGACCTTGTCGTAGTGGGCCTGGGTGATCATCGAGCCGACCTGGGTCTTCGGGTCCTGCGGGTCGCCGACGATCAGGCGCTTGGCGCGGGCGGCAAATTCGGCGACGAACTGCGGGTACACGCTCTCCTGAATGAAGATCCGGCTGCCGGCGGTGCAACGTTCACCGTTCAGCGAGAAGATGGTGAACAGTGCCGCGTCGAGGGCGCGGTCCAGGTCGGCGTCTTCAAAGATCAGCACCGGCGACTTGCCACCCAGTTCCATGGAGTACTTTTTCAGCCCGGCGGTCTGCATGATTTTCTTGCCGGTGGCGGTACCGCCGGTGAAGGAAATCGCCCGCACGTCCGGGTGGCGCACCAGCGCATCACCGGCGGTGGCGCCGTAGCCCTGGATCACGTTCAGCACGCCGTTGGGAATCCCGGCTTCGACCGCCAGGCGCCCCAGTTCATTGGCCGTCAGCGGCGACAGCTCGGACATCTTCAGCACCGCGGTATTGCCCAGCGCCAGGCACGGCGCAGTCTTCCAGGTGGCGGTCATGAACGGCACGTTCCATGGCGACACCAACGCGCACACACCCACCGGCTGGTAAAGCGTGTAGTTGAGCATCTGGTCGTCCACCGGGTAACTGTGGCCGTCCATGCGGGTGCAGACTTCGGCGAAGAAATCGAAGTTGTGAGAGGCCCGTGGAATCAGCACGTTCCTGGTCTGGTGGATCGGCAGGCCGGTGTCGAGGGTTTCCAGCTCGGCCAGGTGCGGCACGTTCTGTTCGATCAGCTCACCGAGCTTGCGCATCAAGCGGGCACGTTCCTTGGCCGGTGTGCCTGCCCACTTCGGAAAGGCTTCCTTGGCTGCTGCAACGGCCTGCGCCACTTCCTCGGCACCGCCGCTGGCCACTTCACCGATGGCTTCGCCGGTGGCCGGGTTGTAGTTGATGAAGGTGTCTTTGCTCTCGACCTCACGGCCGTTGATCCAGTGTTTGATCATATTGCTCAAGCCTCTTTACGGGCGGCGAAAAAGTCCGCCTCGCTGACAATTCGATTGACCAGGCGGCCTACGCCTTCCACTTCCACGACCACTTCATCCCCCGGCACCACATCCGCCAGACCTTCCGGCGTGCCGGTGGCGATCATGTCGCCGGGCTGCAGGGTCATGAAGCTGGACAGGTACTCGATCAAATACGGGATGTCGAAAATCATGTCTTTCGTACTGCCTTCCTGGCGCAGTTCACCGTTGATCCAGGTGCGCAGCTTCAGGTTGCTCGGGTCCGGCACGTCGGCGACATCCACGATCCATGGGCCCACGGGCGTGGTGGCGTCGCGGTTTTTCACCCGCAGGTTGGGGCGGTAGTAGTTTTCCAGGTAGTCGCGGATCGCGTAGTCGTTGCACACCGTGTAGCCGGCCAGATACTCCAGGGCGTTCTCGCGCTTGACGTTGCGCGCCGGTTTGCCGATGACCGCCACCAGTTCGCACTCGTAGTGCATGTAGGCGACGTTATCCGGCCGCCAGGTCACCTGGTTATGGCCGGTGTAGGTGCCGGGGGACTTGATGAACGCCAGCGGTTCAGTCGGTGGCTTGAAGGCCAGTTCGGCGGCGTGGTCGGCGTAGTTCAGGCCGAGGGCAAACATGCTGCCGGTGGCCGGTGGCAGCCATTCGACCTGGTCTTCGACCAGCAGGCGGCCGTCGGCCAGGCGCACGGCGTTTTCAGCTTCTACCAGCACCTGGTGGGCTTCACCTTCAAAGCGAATACGGGCGTGTTTCATGACAGCTCCTCTGCCTTGATGTGGTTGACCAGGCGGCCCAGGCCGCTGATCTCGACTTCAACCGTGTCGCCGGGTTGCACATCCACCCGGCCTTCGGGGGTGCCGGTGATCAGCACATCGCCTTCGTGCAGGGTCATGAACTCGCTGATCTCGGCGATCAACTGCGGCAGGCTGCGCACGAAGTTGGCGGTGGAGTTTTGCTGGCGCAGTTCACCGTTGACGAACAGCTTCACGCTCAATTGATGCGGATTGGCGACCTGGTCGCGGGCCACCAGTTCCGGGCCCAATGCGCAGAAACCGTCCCGGCACTTGGCTTTCACCGCCGGGCGGTAGTAGCTGTCTTCCGGCAGGCTGAACTCATTGACGATGGTGTAGCCCGCCACATGCTCCAGGGCATTTTCGACGCTGACCCGGCTGGCGCTCTTGCCAATCACCACCCCGAGTGCCGGGCCCGGTTGCAGGCGTTCACCCTGTGGGTGCAGCACCACGCCGTCGTGGCCGTTGCGGGTATTGGGCGTCTTGATGAACAGCACCGGCTTCACCGGTGGTTTCTGGTAAGGCGCTTGTTCGAATTCGGCGAGACGTTGGTTCAGCAACCCCTGGTAGTTCAGCGCAACGCCGAACAGGGTGCCGTTCGCAACATCATGCAGGGCACGGCTCATGCTTTTCTCCTGGCAGTGGCGGGGCAGATTCGGGCCTGCTCCGTGGGATATTCGTTAACCTGTTAACGTTATAATTAAGATGTTAACTATCGTCAAGCGTGGCAATATTTCAGGGCAGTCAAAACAACAAAGAGAATGCAGTGATGAGCGATCGTCAGCCGATCCCCAACATCAACATCGGGCAGGTCTACGACCAGCGTTACAGCGATGCCGAGGTGCACTACGACCGGCTCGGCAACCTGGCGGGATTTTTTGGCCGCAACATGCCGGTGCATCGCCATGACCGGTTTTTCCAGGTGCATTACGTCAAGACCGGCGCGGTGCGGGTCTATCTGGACGATCAGCAGTACCTCGAATCCGGGCCGATGTTTTTTCTCACGCCGCCGACGGTGGCGCATTCCTTCGTCACCGAAGCCGACGCCGACGGCCATGTGCTGACCGTGCGCCAGCAACTGGTGTGGGCCTTGATTGACGCCGACCCCAGCCTGGCCCCCGGCGCACAATTGCCGGCGGCCTGCGTGGCTTTGGCGCGGCTGGCACCGGAATTTCAGCCCGAGGTGCGCCGCCTGGAATTCCTGTTTGATGAGCTGTGCAGCGAGATCAACGCCCAGGCCAGCGGGCGCGGTTCGGCGCTGGACAGCTTGACGCGCCTGATCATGATCAGCCTGCTGCGGCTCTGCGCCAATTCCCTGGAAGCCCGGCCTGCACGCCACGAAGACCTGCGGATCTTTCACCGCTTCAACGAGCTGATCGAAGACCACTACCTGCAACACTGGCCGCTGTCGCGCTACGCCGACGGTATCGGCGTCACTGAAGCGCGGCTCAACGAGGTGTGCCGACGCATCGCCGACCTGCCGTCCAAGCGCCTGATTCTGGAGCGGCTGATGCAGGAGGCCCGGCGCCTGCTGCTGTTCACCGGCAGTTCGGCGAATGAAATCTGCTACCAGCTGGGGTTCAAGGACCCGGCGTATTTCAGCCGGTTCTTCCAGCGCTACGCGCAAATGACGCCGGGGGAATACCGCCAGCGTCAATCGGGGTTGCGTTGAGGCGCCCGGCGTTACCACAGGGCTACGGTGTAGCCGATGATCACCCGGCTTTCGTCGATGTCGCTGGTCAGGCCGTTGCTTGAGCGCAGGGTCGCATTGCGCAGGCGCACGTTGACGTTCTTCAGCGGGCCGCTCTGCACGGTGTAGACCAGGTCGGTGTCGCGCTCCCATTCGCGGCCGTTGCGCACCGTGGCGGTTTGCGCATGGCTGCCGTCGACGTAGCGGGTCATGAAGGTCAGGCCCGGCAGGCCGAGGGCGGCGAAGTTGTAGTCGTAGCGCGCCTGCCAGGCATCGGTGTTGGCCTTGGTGAAGATATTGATGGTCACCAGGTTGACCGAATACGGATCTTGCCCCGGGAAGGCAAAGTCGCCGTCGCCGGAAAGGTTCTGGAAGCCCAGGCCGAACTTGTGTGCGCCCACCGACAAACTGAACATGCCGTTGAAAAAGCGGTTGTCGATCCGCCCGCCGTCGACCCGCGAAGCGCTGCGCAGCAGGGCGCTGCCTTGCTCGCGGGTGTCGAAGTAGCGCAGGTCGGTGCGCAGGTTCACGCCTTGGGCCAGCGGCAGGTCATGCACCAGGCCGATGAAATTCTGGCGGTAGATGTCCTGCATCTGCGCGTAGTAATAAGTCGCCGCCAGTTGCGGATTGATTGCGTAGGTGCCGCCGGCCAGATCCAGGTGGCTGCTGGAGACGCCGCCGTAGCTCATGGATTCGTTGTTGGAGGAGTCCCGCAGGTTCTGCTTTTCCAGGCGGCCGACGTTCAGGGTCAGGCCGTCGATGTCCTGGGAGGTCACCAGTTCACCGTTGTAGGTCGACGGCAACAGGCGCGTGTCGTTGTAGGCGGCCACCGGCAACAGCGGTTGCAGGGTGCCGAGCTTGAGCACGGTTTTCGACACGCGCAATTTGGCGGTCAGGCCGAGTTCGCTGTAGCTGTCGGCCGGCTCGCCGCTGGCGCCAGACGGCAACAGCCCGGTGCCCCGGCGGTCGCGGCTGGAGTCGAGCTTCAGGCCCATTTCACCCAGGGCGTCCACGCCAAACCCGACCACGCCTTCGGTGTAGCCCGACTCCAGGCGCAGCACAAAACCTTGCGCCCATTCGTCTGCCTTGTTCTGCGGCGCGTTGGCCTGGCGAAAGTCGCGGTTCATGTAGAAATTGCGCAGGTCCAGGCTGGCCTTGCTGTCCTGGATGAAGTCGGCGTGGGCGACCAGAGGGCTAAACGCGGCGCACAGGCCAGCGCTTGCCGCCGTGCGAAAGAGGCACGAATGCATGAGGGGCGTTCCTTTTGTTGTTTTTGTTGGTAGAGCCCGCCACCAGGGCAGGGGCGGGCATATTGTTAACATGTTATCTTTAAGCTGAATAGCTGGATTAACAGGTTTTTATGAATTCGTTTCGAAATTAACGACTTGCTGCGTGCGTCGGGTTGCGCACGCGGAACACCGACTCTAAGCTTCGTCGCTTCGACCTCTATTGCGCGTGAACCATGCCCACCCCCAGACCGTCCCTTACGCTCACCTTGCTCCAGGCCCGCGAAGCGACCATGGCGTTCTTCCGGCCGTTGCTCAATGAACATGACCTGACCGAACAGCAGTGGCGGGTGATCCGCATCCTGCGCCAGCAAGGCGAACTCGAAAGCCACCAGCTGGCGCACCTCGCCTGCATCCTCAAGCCGAGCATGACCGGCGTACTGGGGCGGCTGGAGCGTGACGGTATCGTGCGCCGGCGCAAATCCGCCGAAGACCAGCGCCGGGTGTTCGTCGCCCTGACCGAACAGGGCCAGCAGTGTTTCGTCGACATGAGCGCCGGGATGGAAAGCAATTACCTGAAGATTCAGGAGCAGTTCGGCGAGGAATCCCTGGAGCAATTGATGGAGCTGCTCCAGAAGCTCAAAGGCATCAAACCGTAATAATCAAAAAATAGTGGCTGAAGTCTGTCCCTTTTTTTCACGTGACTGGTCATTCCAGGTAAGTGAACAAAATCGAGAGCTTCTTCCAATGCCCGCACTACGCCCGTTGCTGAACCTCAGCCTGATGCTGAGCCTGAGTGCCAGCCCGTTGTTCGTTCCCATCAGCTATGCCGAAGACGGTGCGTCCCGGCGCAGCTACCAGGTGCCGGCCGGCAGCCTGAGTGCCGCGCTGACCCGTTTCGCCGGGCTGGCCGGGGTCAACCTCTCGGTGGACCCGGCGCTGGTCAGCGGCCGCAACAGCAGCGGGTTGTCCGGCGAATACGGCGTCGAAGAAGGTTTCGCGCGCCTGCTCCAGGGCTCCGGCCTGCAACTGCAGCCCATGGGCGAGCAGGCCTATAGGCTGACCCCGGTTCCCGAAGGCGGCAGCCTGCAACTGGCGCCCACCTCGATTCTCGGCGCCACCGGCGATGCCGGCAGCGAGTCCTTTGCTGGTGGCCAGGTGGCGCGCCGTGGCTCCCAGGGCCTGCTGGGCTCGAAGGACTTCATGGATACCCCGTTCAGCATGACCACCTACACCAGCGCGGCGGTCAAGAACCAACAGGCGCGTACCCTTGGCGACCTGATTGCCAGCGACCCCTCGGTGCGCGCCACCAACCCGGCCGGCGGGCGCTATGAGCAATTCACCATTCGCGGCTTCAGCCTGTTCAACAGTGATGTCGCCTACAACGGCCTCTATGGCGTATTGCCGACCTACACCATCGACATGGAAATGGCCGAGCGCGTCGACATCATCAAAGGCCCCAGCCAGTTGATCAACGGCATCTCGCCACGGGGCAGCGTGGGCGGCGGGATCAACGTGGTGCCCAAGCGTGCCACCGACACACCCATCACCTCGCTCACCGGCAGTTGGGCCTCCGACAGCCAGGCGGGCGGAGCCGTGGATATCGGCCGGCGTTTTGGTGAAGACAACCAGTTCGGCCTGCGTTTCAACGGCGTGAAACAGTCCGGCGACACCGCCTGGGATCACCAGAGTGTCGACCGCGAAATGGCCGTGCTGGGCCTGGATTTTCGCGGTGAACGCCTGCGACTCTCCACCGACATCGGCCGCACCGAGCGCGACACCGACGCCCCCCAGGAACGCGTGCAAGTCGGGCCCAAAGCCAGGGTGCCGAGTGCCAACGACGTACGCCACAACTACGCGCAGCCCTGGAGCAAGGCAAGCACCAACGACACCTTCGGCACGGTCAACGGCGAGTTTGATCTCAGCGACAACCTAATGCTCTACGGCGGCGTCGGTGCGCGCAAAAGCAACCATGACTTCCTGCGCCATGCAGTGTCGGTGGCCAACAACGCCGGTGATTTCAGCGTGCAGCCCCGCGACTTCACCCGCGATGAAAACGTGCGCACCGCCACGGCGGGCGTGCGCAACTGGTTCCATACCGGCCCGGTGAGCCATGAGGTCAACCTGGCGGCCAGCTACTTCTACATGGACTTCGAAAACGGCGGCGCGCGATATGCGCAGGGTTCGAGCAATATCTACAACCCTGTGGAAACCCCGGCGCCTGGCCGGCCAACGCGATTTGACTCGAAGGTCTACACCGAAAACCGTTTCAGCGGTGTGGCGTTGTCCGACACCCTGGGTTTTTTCGATGACCGGTTGCTGCTGACCCTCGGTGCGCGCTGGCAGCGGGTCAAGGTCGACGACTGGACCGATGACGTCAAAGGCGACACCGCCTACGACGAGGAAAAAATTTCACCGTCCGGCGGCATCCTGTTCAAGGCCACCGACAAGCTCTCGTTGTACGCCAACTACATGGAAGGCCTGAGCCAGGGCAAGGTCGCGCCGTCGGCGTCGGTCAACGATGACGAAATCTTCCCACCGTTCATCAGCCGTCAGGTCGAAGTCGGCGCCAAGTACGACGCCGGTGCGTTCGCGGTGACGGCCGCTGTATTCAGGATCAAGCAGCCGGCCTACGAGACCAACGCCACCACGCTGGTCTTCGGCCCCAATGGCAAGCGCCAGAACGATGGCGTGGAACTCAGCGTGTTCGGCGAGCCGCTCAAGGGTTTCCGCCTGCTGGGCGGGGTGATGTACATCGACAGCGAACTGACGCACACCACCAACGGCACCTACGACGGCAACCGCGCGCCGGCCACGCCCAAGTACAACGTCAACCTGGGCGCGGAGTGGGACGTGCCGACTGTTGAAGGCCTGACCCTGACCAGCCGCGGGATCTATTCCAGCTCGCAGTACCTGGACCAGTCCAACGTCAAGGAAATCGACGCCTGGACGCGGCTTGATGTCGGCGCACGCTACGCCTTCAAGGTCGACGACAAGCACATCACCCTGCGGGCCAATGTCGAGAACGTGGCCAACCGGCGCTACTGGAGTTCGGCCGGTGCCTCGGATGACAGCGAGCCGGGGTTGACCTTGTCGACGCCGCGCACTTATTTGCTGTCGGCGACCGTCGACTTCTAACTGCAATCGCGCCACAGGGAAGTGGCACTCTTGTGTAGTTCAAAATTAAACGACGAGAAGTTCAATGATTAGTGCTGTTGCAGCGGGCTGGCTATTTGCAATCGTGAACTAAGCATCAATATGTTAGTCGATGTGTTTAACAAGATTTTATGAATTGTGGCGAACTAATGGCCTTGGTCAGTAGTTCTAAAAGGCCATGATTTGCCACGGCTGTCCTGCACATCGCTTGTGTGTAGGGTCTTGATCTTGTTCAAGGCGCCGCTGGGACTAGTTGTTGTTTCTGCACCCTTGGAAACAGCCTCTTCAACTAGTTGTTCAGAATGGTGCAGATGTCTCAACCGATACCGTCAATGCCCATCGATGCATGCCGAATGCAGATTCCGGATGCCGAACAAGTGTGCGCGTGGCTGATGCGAAAAGCCGGTCTGAAAACCGTCGACCTGGAACGTGCTCGACGGTTATCCCAGGAATCCGACGACCCCGAACTGCTCGGCCTGCTGACGCGCCTGGGGCTGGTTTCCGAAGTGGAACTGGCGCGGGCCTGGGCCGATTTGCTCGGCGCGCCGTTGCTGCTGGCGGACGCCGCACCGCCCGTGCTCGACCCGCTGCCGGCGCTGACCGAACGCTTCATGCGCCATTACCAGGTGGTGCCGGTGGGCTGGAGCCACGGTGGTGTGCGGGTGTTGGCGGCCAACCCGGCGCTGCTGTATCCGTTCCAGGCCCTGGCATACGCGTGCGGCGTGCCGGTGTGGCTGGCGGTCGGGCCGCGCAACGAAGTCGAAACCCTGATCGAGCGTTACTACGGCCAGGGCCGTTCCGCCATGGGCACCCTGATCGAAAACCTCGATGAACAGGGCGGCGCCCTGGAAGACATCGAACACCTCAAGGACATGGCCTCCGAAGCCCCGGTGATTCGCCTGGTCAACCTGATCCTGCAACGGGCCGTGGAGCACCGCGCCTCGGACATCCATATCGAACCCTTCGAAAACCAGCTCAAGGTGCGCTACCGCATCGACGGTGTGCTGCATGAAGCCGAAGCGCCGCCGGCGAGTTCCTCGGCGGCGGTGATTTCCCGGGTCAAGATCATGGCGCGCCTCGACATCGCCGAGCGCCGCCTGCCGCAGGACGGCCGGATCATGTTGCGCATCCAGGGCAAGGAACTGGACCTGCGGGTATCCACGGTGCCCACCAGTTTTGGCGAGTCGGTGGTGATGCGCCTGCTGGACCGCCAGACCGTGCAGTTCGATTTCCAGAGCCTGGGCTTTGACGGCCAGCGCCTGGAAACCTTCCTTGAAGTGCTCGAGCGACCCCACGGCATCCTGCTGGTCACCGGACCCACCGGCTCGGGTAAAACCACCACGCTCTATACCGCGTTGTCGCGGCTCAATACCGCCGAGCGCAAGATCATCACCGTCGAAGATCCGGTGGAATACCAGCTGGAAGGCATCAACCAGATCCAGGTCAAGCCGGCCATTGGGCTGGATTTCGCCGGGGCGCTGCGCTCCATCGTGCGCCAGGACCCGGACGTGATCATGATCGGTGAAATCCGCGACCTCGAAACCTGCCGCATCGCCATCCAGTCTTCCCTGACCGGCCACCTGGTGCTCTCGACCCTGCACACCAACAGTGCCGCAGCAAGTATCACGCGCCTGCTGGACATGGGGGTGGAGAGCTACCTGATCGCCTCGACCGTCAATGGCATCCTCGCGCAGCGCCTGGTGCGCCGCCTCGACCCGGCGACCCGCGAGGCGTTTGAAGCCCCGCCGGAGCTGATCGAGGAACACGGCCTCGACCGCTTCACCGAGCAGCGCCCGATCCTGCTTTACCGGCCTCGCGCCAACGCCGCCGGCGGCGGTTACCACGGCCGCAGTGCAATCACCGAATTGCTGGTGATGAATGACGAACTGCGCAGCTTGTTGATGCGCCAGGCCGACGCCGCGACCCTCGAACAGGCCGCCCGCCGTGGTGGCTTGCGCACCCTGCATGAAGAAGGCCTGCGCCAGGCGGTGGCCGGTGTCACGTCCCTTGAAGAAGTGTTGCGCGTCACCCGTGGAGAGGGCGCGTGAGCCTGTTCAAATACCGTGCCCTGGACAGCCAGGGCGTCGCGCAGAGCGGCACCCTCGAAGCGAAGGACCAGGCCGCCGCCGTCGCTGCGCTGCACAAGCGTGGCCTGCTGCTATTGCACATCGATGCCGCCGGTGCCCAAGGGCTGCGCAATGCCTTCGGGCGCGGTCAGTTGAATGGCGCGGCGCTGGTCAGTTTTACCCAGCAACTGGCCACCCTGCTGGGCGCGGGCCAACCGCTGGAGCGCTCGCTGGGCATCCTGCTCAAGCAGCCCGGCCAGCCGCAGACCCGGGCGCTGATCGAGCGTATCCGCGAGCACGTCAAGGCCGGCAAGCCATTGTCGGCAGCGCTGGAAGAGGAGGGCAGCCAGTTTTCGCCGCTGTACCTGAGCATGGTGCGTGCCGGTGAGGCGGGCGGTGCGCTGGAGAACACCCTGCGCCAACTCAGTGACTACCTGGAACGCAGCCAGTTATTGAGAGGCGAGGTGATCAACGCGCTGATCTATCCCGCCTTCCTGGTGGTGGGCGTGCTCGGTTCCCTGGCGCTGTTGCTGGCTTACGTGGTGCCGCAGTTCGTGCCGATCTTCAAGGATCTGGGCGTGCCGATTCCGTTGATCACCGAAGTGATCCTGGGCCTTGGGCAGTTCCTCGGCGCCTATGGCCTGGCGGTTTTTGCCGGGTTGATCGTGACGGTCTGGGCCCTGGCGGCACGCCTGCGCAACCCACGACACCGCGAGCAGTACGACCGGCGCGTGCTGGGTATCCGCGTTATCGGCCCGCTGTTGCAGCGGGTCGAAGCCGCACGCCTGGCACGCACCCTCGGCACCTTGCTGAGCAACGGCGTGGCGCTGCTGCAAGCGCTGGTGATCGCGCGCCAGGTCTGCACCAACCGTGCCTTGCAGGCACAAGTGGCCCAGGCCGCCGAGTCGGTGAAAGGCGGCGGCACCCTGGCCAGTGCATTTGGCAGCCAACCGCTGCTGCCGGACCTGGCCCTGCAAATGATTGAAGTCGGCGAACAGGCCGGTGAACTGGACAGCATGCTGCTCAAGGTCGCCGACGTGTTCGACGTTGAAGCCAAGCGCGGCATCGACCGCCTGCTCGCCGCCCTGGTGCCGTCCCTGACGGTGGTCATGGCGGTGCTGGTGGCGGTGATCATGCTCGCGATCATGCTGCCGCTGATGAGCCTGACCAGCAATATATGAAGACCCAAGGAAGCAAGCCGATGCGCCATACCCGTTTCAAACCCGCCCGCCGCCAAGGCGGTTTCACCTTGCTGGAAATGCTCGCGGTGATTGTGTTGCTGGGCATCGTCGCGACCATCGTGGTGCGCCAGGTGGGCGGCAACGTCGACAAGGGCAAATACGGCGCGGGCAAGGCGCAACTGGCCAGCCTGAGCATGAAGATCGAGAGCTACGGCCTGGACGTCGGCTCGCCACCCAAGACCCTCCAGCAATTGGTCGACAAGCCCGGCAACACCGCCGGCTGGGCCGGACCGTACGCCAAGCCCTCAGACCTCAAGGACCCGTTCGGCCATGCCTTCGGCTATCGCTTCCCCGGTGAACATGGCGCCTTCGACCTGATCTTCTACGGTCAGGACGGCCAGCCCGGCGGCGAAGGCTACAGCGCCGACCTGGGCAACTGGGAATAATGCCGGCCCTCCAACGCGGCTTTACCCTGCTGGAGATGCTGGTGGTGATCGTGTTGATCAGCATCGCGGCCGGGTTGGTGGGATTTGGCCTGCAACAAGGCCTGCGGGTAGCGAAAGAGCGCCAGGTGGTCGGGCAGATGGTGGATGCCCTGCGCAGCACACGGGCACGGGCGATTGTCAGCGGCAGGTCGGCCAAGACCGTCTTCGACTTGGCCCGGCTGAGCTTTCAGGCGCCGGGGCAACCCATCAAGCACTGGCCGGCCGATCTGCAAGTGACCCTGCACACCGCCGAACACGCAGGCGCTGCGGTGGAGTTTTACCCCGACGGCAGCTCTACCGGCGGCAACCTGTTATTGGCCAATGGCACGCGACGCTGGCGCATCGACGTCGGCTGGCTGACCGGCAGCGTGCAGTCCAGGGCATTGCCATGAAGCGTCAGTCGGGTTTCACCTTGCTGGAAATGCTCGCAGCGCTGACCCTCATGGCGATCTGCAGCACGGTGTTGCTGGTCGCGTTCGGCCAAAGCGCGCGCTCGTTGTTGCAGGTGGCCCACAGCGACCGCCTGACCCATACCGCCTTGAGCGTGATGGATCAGGAGGCGTCGGGGCCCCTGGCCAGTGGCGTGCGCGAGGGCGAGCTGGACGGCATTGCCTGGCAACTGCGCGTCGCCCAGCAGCCCACCCGCATCGGTCAGCCACATTTGTTTCGCCTCGATCTCAGCGTCAGCGAAGGTCCGCGCCGCGCAAATTTCAGTACCTTGAAACTGCGCGCCAGCCGCGACGGGAGCCTCCAGTGAAGCAGCAGCGGGGCTTCACGTTGCTCGAAATCATGATCGTGCTCAGCCTGCTGGGCGTGTTGTTGGCCCTGGTGGGCGGCGCGCTCCTGGGAGCCAACCGTGCAGTACTCAAGGCGCAGCGCTACACCGTCAGCCTGGATGAAAGCCGCGCCGCGCAACAGTTCCTGCGCACCTCCATCAGCGAAGCATTGCCCCTCGACGTGACCGAGGACGACAGCCAGACCAACGGCTTTTTTGTCGGCGCTCCCCAGCGCCTGCAATTCGTCGCGACCTTGCCGGGCGTGCTCGGCGGCGGTATCCAGCGTTTCACCTTGCAGTTGACCGAGCGCGAGTTGCAGGTGGCGTTCGCACGGTTTGAGTCCAATGCCCAAGTGAGCGTGCCGGCCACCCGCAGCGAACCGCAGGTGTTGCTGAAGAACGTCGAGGATCTGCAATTCAGCTATCGCGGCCTGTCGCCCAAGGGCCAGGCCACCGGTTGGATCAGTGACTGGCCGTGGACCAAACGCCTGCCTTATGCGGTACGCATTGCAGCACAAGTCAACGGACCGGTGCCGTGGGTCACCCAAGTGGTTGCCCTGCGGCTGAACCTCTCTAGCGGAGCATCAGGCGAATGAAGCGTCAGCGCGGCGTTGCATTGCTGCTGGTGCTGTGGGTACTGGCGTTGCTCAGCTTGCTGCTGGGCGGCCTGGCCGGTTGGGTACAACTGGAAAGCCGCCAGGCCCTGTGGCATCGCCAGCATACCCAGGCGCTGCTGGCGGCGGAGGCGGGCGTGGCGTTGGCCATGCAGGCCCTGGCCGACCCGCTGCAACGCAAGCAATGGATCGCCGACGGCCGCGAAATGCCCCTGGTATTTGATGACGCACAGCTTCACGTGAGCCTGCACAGCGAGCGCGGCAAGCTGTATTTGAACAGCGCCGAGGCCGCTGACTTTGCCCGGCTGGCCCTGGCCTGCGGCGCCACCCAGGCCCAGGCCAGCCGGCTCGCCAGGGACCTGGAAATGCGGCGCAACGCAGGCCTGGCGCCGTTCCGCGTGGTGGAGGAAGTGCGGCAATTGCCCGGCATGACCCAGGCGCTGTACAGCCGGCTGGCCCCGGAAATCAGTTTGTGGAGCGGCCTGGACCGGCCCGATCCCGCTTTCGCCAGCCCATTGATGCGCCAGGCGCTGAACCTGCCCCGGCAGAGCGCAGTAGGGGCCGACCCCGGTGACGTGCTGGTGATCGACAGCCGCGCACAACGCCCCGGCGGTTACCACGCCCGGTTACGAACCACGGTTTTATTGAGCCCATCGGAGGGAAGCGCACAACCTTATCGGGTGCTGCGTTGGCAAGAATGAATCCATACCTTTCGGCGCCAGTGGCGCGCCTTCAACAGCTGGCCGAACCGCTCACCCGGCGCTGGCGCGGCAGCTTGCTGCAAGTGGGCTGGCGCCTGTGGCTCAAGGAGCTGCGTGGCTGCCTGCCGGCGTGGCTGTCGGTCCGTGACATCCCCGAGCACCGCTACCACTGGCCGTTGACCGAGCCGGTGGCAAAACCTGCCGACGAGGTGCGCCAGGTACTGGTGCTCGCGCCCTCGGCGGTGCTGCTGCAAACCCTGCAACTGCCCCTGGCGGCCGCGCGCAACCTGTCGACCGTTATGGGTTATGAGCTGGACCGCTTTACCCCGTTCGAGGCTGAACAGTTGTACTTCGTGGCCCGCCAGGAACGGCGCACCGCCACGCATGTGCAAGTGACCCTGGTGGCCATCCTGCGGGAGCGCCTGGATCAAATCCTGTTGGACTGCGCTGCTCTCGGCTTGCAGCCCCATGCGGTGGATGTGGACGGGCCAATGGGCATCGACCTGCTGCCGGCGCCGTTGCGCCCACGCCAGCGGCCGGCCGGGAAGGGCTTGCAACGCAGCCTGCCCTGGCTGTGCGGCGCCTTGCTGATTGCCGCGATGCTGCTGTGGCTCAACGACCGCCAGCGGGTGCTCGACGTCATGCAGGCGCAGGTGCAACAACAGAAAGCCCAGGTCGCCGAGGTCCAGAGCCTGCGCCAGCAACTGCTCAATACCCGTGGCGCCGCGCAGTACCTGATTCGCCGCAAGTCGGCACAACCGCCGTTGGCGGCGTTGCTCAACGAGCTGACCGCCTGCCTGCCCGCCGATACCTGGATCGACCAGTTGGACGTCAACAACGGCGCCGACGTGTCCTTCTCCGGGCAAAGCGCCAAGGCGAGTGCCCTGATCACTCGGATCAAGGCGTGCCACAGCCTGGAAAACCCCCAGTTCGAAGGGGTGATCCAACCCGATGCGCAAACCGGCAAGGATCAGTTTTCCCTGCGCGCCCACTTGCACCAGGAGGCCGCCGATGCGCCGACCACTGACACCCCGTGAGCGTCGCGGCGCCGCCTTGCTGGTCCTGGCGCTGGTGCTGGGCGGCGGTTACTGGCTGCTGATCGACAGCTGGTTCGCCGGGCCATTGCGTGCCATGGGCGAGCAGGCCGAACAGCTGCGCGAACAACAGCAACGCTATGCGGGCCTGCTGCAACAGGGCGCCGCCTTGCGTGAGCAACTGGAGCAAGCCCGCCAGGACCCGGCCAGCAGCACCAGCCTGTTGCCGGGGGATGACCCCAGCGCCGTGGCGGCGGACCTGATGCAGCGCATCGCCGACCTGATCAACAGCCGCGCCGGCCTCGGCGGCGGCTGCAGCCTGACCCAGCGCATGCCCATCACCCCGGAGCAGGACGACACCGAGCCCTATCGCCAGGTCAAAGTCAGCCTGACCCTCAACTGCGCCATCGAACCCCTGACTGCGATCCTGCATGAGCTGGAGTACCAGCGACCGTTCCTTTTCGTGGATGAAATGAGCGTCCGTCGCGGGCCGAATGCCCCCGCCAGCGGCGGTGCCGGAAAGCTGGTGGTGCACCTGTTGGTGCGCGGTTATCTGCAACCGGCAGCCGCCACGCAGGCCCGCCGATGATCAATTCATTGCGCCCCCTCGAGTGGGGATTGCTCGGTGTGGCCGGGCTGCTGGGCCTGCTAATGGTGGGCATCTTGAGCAGCATCGGCGACGCGCCGCAGTGGTTGGATGAGCCTGCCTCCGCCGTGCGCGCCAATGCTTCGGCGAAGGTTCACGTGGCCCCGAGTGCGACCCTGGAAAGCCTCGCCGGCACCTGGCAGGCGCCGCTGTTCAGCCCCGACCGCAGCCCCGATGCCGCCGTTGGCCAGGCCGAGATTTCCAGCCTGTCGAGCCTGAAGCTGACCGGCGTGCTGCTCGACGGCGACCTGCGCGTCGCGCTGCTCAAGCGTGACGAGGGCCCGCCGCTCAAGGTCCACCAAGGCCAGACTCTGCCCAACGGCTGGCGCCTGGAACACCTGACGCCGCTGCACGCCCGTTTTGTGCTGGATGGCCGCACGCAAACCCTGAGCCTCAGCGTTCCGCGTTTGCCGCCGCCGTCCACCACACCACCGATTTCCCTTCCTCACGAGCCCGCCCCTTGATCGATACTTCCCCTAGCGCCTTGCGCACCAGCGTGTTTTGCCTGGCCACCGCCGTCGCCTTGGGCGGCTGTGGGTCATTCCCCGATCACCTTGACCCGGACGATGCCTTGCTTCACGAGGCGATGCAGGGCACCGGTTCGCAACGGCCGCCCGTGGACCCGGCCAGCGAGTCGCCTGCGGCCGACAGCCGCCAACCCCAGGCGCCTACGCCGCCCCAGCGCCAGTTGATTCGCGGTAACCAGCAGTTCGTGCGCCAGCCCGCACCGGCGCCGGCGGTCAAGGATGAAGCCAGCGGCGACATCGTGTTCAACTTCGCCGACCAGCCGATTGAGGCGGTGATCAACAGCGTCATGGGCGACCTGCTGCACGAGAACTACAGCATCGCCCAGGGTGTGAAAGGCAACGTAAGCTTCTCCACCTCAAAGCCGGTGAACAAGAAACAGGCGCTGTCGATCCTCGAAACCCTGTTGTCCTGGACCGATAACGCGATGATCCGCCAGGGCCAGCGCTACGTGATTCTGCCCGCCAACCAGGCGGTGGCGGGCAAGCTGGTGCCGGAAATGAGCGTGTCGCGACCCTCCAGCGGGCTCTCGGCACGGCTGTTTCCGCTGCGCTATATCTCGGCCACGGAAATGCAGAAACTGCTCAAGCCGTTCGCCCGGGAAAACGCATTCCTGCTGGTGGACCCGGCACGCAACGTGCTGAGCCTGGCCGGTACGCCGGATGAGTTGGCCAACTATCAGGACACCATCGACACCTTCGACGTCGATTGGCTCAAGGGCATGTCGGTGGGCGTATTCGGTTTGCAACGGGCTTCGGTCGCGGAGTTGATGCCCGAGCTGCAAAAAATGTTTGGCCCCGACAGCGGCATGCCCCTGGCGGGCATGGTGCGCTTCCTGCCCATCGAGCGGACCAATTCGGTGGTGGCGATCTCGTCCCAGCCGCAGTACCTCAGTGAAGTTGGCGACTGGATTCACACCATCGATGAAGGCGGCGGCAACGAGCCGCAGATGTACGTCTACGACGTGCGCAACATGAAGGCCACGGACCTCGCCAAATACCTGCGGCAGATCTACGGCACCGGCGCGATCAAGGACGATACGCCGGCCCAGGTGGCGCCGGGGCTGCGCACGGCGACCTTGTCGTCACTCAACACCAGCGGCGGCACCTCCGGTGGCTTGAACAACAGCAGCAATAGCCCGCCCGTCAGCGACGAAGAAGACCAGGCCCCGGTCGCCAGCGAAGACGGTGAAAATGCAGAGCCGGGCGCTGCCAAAAGCCTCGACGCCGGCACCCGGATCACCGCGCAAAAAAGCAGTAACCAGTTGCTGGTACGCACCCGACCGGTGCAGTGGAAGGAGATCGAATCGGCGATCAAGCGCCTCGACAACCCGCCGCTGCAAGTGCAGATCGAGACGCGCATCCTCGAAGTCAAACTCACCGGCGAACTGGACCTAGGGGTGCAATGGTACCTGGGCCGCCTGGCGGGCAACTCCACCAGCACCACGGTAGCCAATACCCCTGGCAGCCAGGGCGCCCTGGGTGGCGGCGGTGCGGGATTGGGCGCGGATTCGCTGTTCTATTCCTTCGTCAGCTCCAACCTGCAAGTGGCCTTGCACGCCCTGGAAACCAACGGCCGCACCCAGGTGCTGTCGGCGCCATCGCTGGTGGTGATGAACAACCAGCCGGCGCAGATCCAGGTGGGTGACAACATCCCCATCAGCCAGACCACGGTCAACACCGGCAACGCCGACAGCACCTTGAGCAGCGTCGAATACGTGCAGACCGGGGTGATCCTCGACGTGGTGCCGCGGATCAACCCGGGCGGCCTGGTGTACATGGACATCCAGCAACAGGTCAGCGACGCCGAGAACCAAACCACCAACAGCAGCGACACACCCAACAACCCGCGTATCTCCACGCGCTCGGTGTCGACCCAGGTGGCGGTGCAAAGCGGCCAGACCGTGTTGCTCGGCGGGCTGATCAAGCAGGACAACGCCGAGAGCGTCAGTGCGGTGCCGTACCTGGGGAAAATCCCCGGGCTGCGCTGGTTGTTTGGCAACACCAGCAAGTCCAAGGACCGCACCGAACTGATCGTGCTGATCACACCGAGGGTGATCACCAGCAGCGGTCAGGCGCGGCAGGTGACGGATGACTACCGCCAGCAGATGCAGCTGTTGCGACCGGCCAACTGAAGGACCTTTCAGCCCTTGCGTTGCAGGGTGTGATAACCCAGCGCCGCCCGTGCTTCACGCAGGGATTTGCCTTCATCGAGCAGCGCCCGGATACGCGCTTCCACCGCTTCAATCGAGCGCGCGCACGCCGCCACTTCATGGGCCCGCTCGCGCGGCACGATCACCACGCCATTGGCGTCGGCCACCACGATGTCCCGGGCGCACACCCGGGCTTGGCCGATGGACACCGGCTGGTTTACTGCTTCCACTTCAACCCGGTCCTTGCCCGTGCGCATGAACCGGCCCTTGGTGAACAGCGGGTAGCCGTCGCCCAGGGCCTTGCTCACGTCGCGGCACACGCCATCGATCACCGTCGCGGCGATCCGCTGGCTGCCGGCGTACTGGGTCATGATGTCGCCCCACACCGTGCAGTCGGTGCGTCCGTCATTGTCGATCACCACCACATCGCCTTCGGCCACGTCATCGACAAAGTCACCGACGGTGCCCGGCGGGGTGCTGGCGCTGACGTAGCGCACCGTGAAGGCCGGGCCGACCACCACCTGGCGATAGTTGTCCAGGGGCATGATTCCCAGGCACTGGCCGGGCAAGCCGAGTTTGTCCAGGGCGTCGGACACGCCCGGGGTGTCCAGGCCGGCAAACAGGGCAACCAATTCTTGGTCTTGGGGTGACATGGGTAACTCCTCGTGGTGGTGACAAATCAGGTCGGGTGGCTGGAGGCCGGGCGGGGCTCGGCAATGGTCAGCAAAATGATGAAGCTGATGAACGAGCCGATCGCCAGCCAGGCAAATACGTAGTTCCAGCCGTAGTTGTCCAGCAGCAGGCCGGTGATGAAGGGCGTGGCGGCGGCGCCCAACTGGCCGATCATGTTCACGATGGCGTTGGAGATCGGGAAGGTCTTCTTGGTGGTCAGGCCCATCGGGTAGACCATGTAGGACGAGAAGCCGAGGCTCAGCACCACGCCGGTCAGCATCAGCAGCAAGCCGTAGGGCAGGGGCTCGGCCGGTGAATTGATCAGCAGGTACATCATCAACGAGGTGCCGACCGCCGACAGCAACATGCCCGGCTTGCGGCGCCCGCCCATCAGGCGGTCCGAGCAGAAACCGCCCAGCAGGTTGCCCAGCACCGCGCCCACCCAGGGCGCTGCCGAGACCAGGCCCATGTTCATGATCGAGAACTGCTTGACGGTCATCAGGTAGGTGGGAATCCACGCCAGCAGCACGCTGGAGACACCGAGCTGGAAGCAGTAGCTGGTGGCGCACCCCCAGATATTCCATGAGGTGAAAACCTGACGGTTGGTTTCCAGGGGCTTTTCATCGCGGGTGCGGATCACCCGGTCGAGCTTTTTCACCCACGCCGGCGTCTTGTGCACACGGGCGGTCTGGGCGATTGCGGTGTCTTCGACGATGTATTGAAGTTCGGCCTGGTTGACGAAGCGGCTGCGGGACGGATGGTCGGTGACCATGAAGTACCAGACCACCGCCAGCACGATGCCCGGGATCGCAAAGAAGTAGAAAATCTCGCGCCAGCCCCACACCGAAATGATCACGGCGCACAGCGGCGGCACGATCACCGGTCCGAACTTCACGGCCGATAAAAAGATCCCCGACGCGGTGCCTTTTTCCCGTGCCGGAAACCAGTTGTTGATGGTGGTGGTCATGCTGATGGGCAGCGGGCCTTCGGCGATACCCAGGCCCAGGCGATAGAGTTTCAGTGCCAGCAGTGAGCTGGCGGTGCCCACCAGCCCGGTCAACAGGGAGGTCAGCACCATGGCCCCCGGCAGGATCCGGCTGACGCCAAAGCGGCCGAAGGCAAAGCCCGACGGCAGTTGTGCCAGGGCGTAAGCCAGCAGGAACAGGCTGACCAGGCCACCGGCCTGGGCGTTGCTCATTGCAAATTCCTGGCGAATGAACGGCAGCGCCACGCCGAGGTTGGCCCGGTCGGCGGCGGCCACGGTGTAGATCAGGAAAATCAGCGCAGCAACCACCCAGCGGTATTGGCTGCGCACAGCGGGTTTTATGACTTCAGGCATAGACATGGGGGCGGACCTTGTTGTTGTGAGTGTTGTCCTGTTCGGCCTTAATCTTAAGAAGGGGCGCATGCCACCATTAGCGATATTTATCTATGTGAACTCATCACTTTTATTCTTCTGCCAGCAGGCTGCGACAGAAGCCGCGGATTGCCTCGCACGCCTGGCGCAACGACTTGTCATCCAGGGCATAGGCGATGCGGATGTACGGCCCCAGGCCAAAGGCGCTGCCATGCACCACGGCCACATTGGCCTCATCCAGCAGCGCCAGGGCCACGTCTTCATCGCTGCGCAGCAGCCGCCCGCCCGCCGAGGTGCGCCCGATCAGCGCGGCGCATGAGGCGAACGCGTAGAACGCGCCGGCGGGGCTGATGCACGTCAGGCCTGGCGTGTCGTTCAGCAACTGGACCATCAAGTCCCGGCGCGCCTGGAACACCCGGCGGCTGTCGCGGATGAAATCCCTGGGGCCTTCCAGTGCAGCGAGGGCCGCCTGTTGCGAGATCGAACAGGCGCCGGAGGTCTGCTGGCCCTGGAGTTTTTCCATGGCCTCCAGCAGCCAGCGTGGGCCAGTGGCGAAACCGATGCGCCAGCCGGTCATGGCGTAGGCCTTGGACACGCCGTTCATGGTCAATGTGCGTGGTGCCAAACGCGGCTCAACCTGGGCCAGGGTATGAAAGGCCTGGCCGTCGAAGATCAGGTGCTCGTAAATGTCATCGGCCAGGATCAGCACCTGCGGGTGGGCCAACAGCACCTCGGCGAGTGCCCGCAAGTCGTCTTGGCTGTACACCGCGCCGGTGGGATTGGACGGTGAATTGAGGATCAGCCAGCGTGTTTGCAGGGTGATTGCAGCAGCCAGGGCCTCGGGTGTCAGCTTGAACCCACTGTTGGCATTGCAAGTGACGATGCGCGCCTCGCCGCCGCACAGTTGCACCATCTCCGGGTAACTGACCCAGTACGGTGCGGGCACGATCACCTCGTCGCCTTCATTGAGGGTGGCTGCCAGGGCGTTGTAGATCACCTGCTTGCCGCCGTTGCACACGAGGGTGTCCTGCCAGGACACGTCCAGGCCGTTTTCGCGCCGGAACTTCGCCGCCACCGCCTCCCGCAGGGCCCGCGCACCGGCCACCTGGGTGTAGCGGGTATGCCCGGTTTCAATGGCCTGGATCGCGGCTTCGCGGATATGCGCCGGGGTGTCGAAATCCGGTTCGCCGGCGCACAGCGAGATAATCTGCGCGCCTTGCGCCCGGCGTTCGGCGACGCGGTCCATGATGCGATAGGTGGCAGACGGTTGTGCGCTGGCCAGGCGCGGGTTCAGCCGCTGGATATCGGTACTCATCGGCTGATCGCCTCAAATTGTGCGTCGTGCATCACCTCGACCACCGAGCGCCCGCTGCGCACGGCCTGCACCATGCCGTCCTGGCGGCGGGCAATGCGCTCGCCCAGGTCCAGGACCTTTTCGATCACCGCCTGGGCCACGAATACCGTGCCGCAGGTATCGGCAATCACGTAGTCGTCCTCGCTGACGCTCACGCCAGCGACGCTGAGGGTCACGCCGGCGTCGAGCTGCACCACGCGGTTGCGCGCGCTGATCATGGTCACGCCGCGTCCGTACACCGGATAGCCAATGGCTTCGCTGCCGTCGATATCGCGGCTGAAACCATCAATCACTGTACCGCGTATGTGTTTGCGCAACGCCGCGTTGGCGATGATGTCGCCCCAGCAGGAAATGCCCTCGATACCGCCGGCAATCACCAGCACCCGGTCGTCTGTCGCGACCTGTTCGATCACCGGGGTGATCAAGTGCACGGTCGGGGCGATGTCGGACTTGGGGCCGAGCAGTACGGTACTGGCGCGGCCAACGATCTTCGGGCAGTTCCACAACGGGCGCAGGCCCACGGTGGCGCCGGGCAGGCCGAGGAAGTCGAGGGCGTCGGACACGGTGTTGGTGTCCAGTGCGGCCAGGCGGTCGAGCAAGTGGTCAGCGGTCATGGGCAAGCCTCGGGTGACGGAGGCGGCCAGTGTCAGTCAGTGGCTATGATAGGTATATTACGAAGTACAGAAGCCTTGCATACGCTTAACCTATGGATAAGACCATGATCAACTTTCGCCTGATTCGTCACCTCTGGTTGTTCCTGGCCGTGGCTGAAGAGCAGAACTTTGGCCGTGCGGCCAAGCGCCTCGGCATGTCCCAGCCACCGCTGAGCGAGCAGATCCAGGTGCTGGAGCAGGCGCTCAAGGTCAAGCTGTTCGACCGCTCCCGACGGGGGGCCAAGCTGACTCCGGTGGGCGCGGCGATCCTGCCGGCGGTGCGCAAGTTCGCCGAGCAGCTGGAGCGCCTGGAACTCGCCGTGGAAGAAGCGGTGGCGGGGCAGTCGGGGATGTTGACCATCGGCGCGATTTCCACGGCGATGTTTGATGTGCTGCCGGGGTTGATCGAGCAACTGAAGCTTGATTACCCGCAGCTCACGGTGTCGGTGCGGGAAATCGACAGCGTCGAGGCGTTGCCGGCGCTGGAGGCCGGGGATATCGACCTGGCGTTTGCCCGGCTGGATGGTGACCTTGGGGCTTCGGTGCAGTCATTGCCGCTGACGGAGGACCGGCTGGTGGTGGCGTTGCCGGCGGATCACCCGTTGGCGAGTCGTACGCGGATCAGTTTGTCGAGCCTGGCGAATGAGCCGTTGGTGATGTTTTCGCGCAACGTCAGTCCGGTGTATTTCGACAATTTGATCGCAACCTGTCGTGCCAGCGGGTTTTCGCCTCGGGTGCTGCATGAAGTGCGGTCGGTGGCTTCGCAGATCGCGTTTGTCAGCTATGGGCAGGGCATTGCGTTGGTGCCGGCGTCGTTGAAGAAGCTGGCGCCGGCCAATGTGGTGTTTCGGGCGTTGAGCCAGAAGCTCAATGTGGTGACCACGGCCGTCGCCTGGAATACCCAGCGGCCGAACCCGGTGGTGGAGGCGGTGATCGCGCGGTTTCGCTAGGGGTTGGGGTTGAGTACATATCCGTTATTTAGGTAACGGCGGCTTATGGTTCCGCTCTTACAGCGGGTCACTTTTGGCAAACGCCCGGAATGCCGGCCCAGCCAAAAGTAACCAAAAGGTCTTTGCCCCACCACTCGGTGCCTCGCCTAGGCTCGGCATGCCCGCACTCCGGCCCGGTTCCGCGGGCCGCCGCGACGGGCCATC
>NZ_JACAPY010000021.1:115253-158807 GCF_013385455.1 Pseudomonas sp. G1002 | reverse complement strand
GGCCAGGGATGGCCCATGACGGCGGCCCACGGTCCAAAGCCGGAGTGAGGGCACTCCGAGCCTAGGCGAGGTGCCGAGTGGTGGGGCAAGAGCGTTTTGCTTACTTTTGCGCTGTTCAAAAGTGAGCCGCTGTAAGAGCGGAACCATAAGTGGCCGTTACCTAAATAACGGATATACACCCACAACCAAGCGTAAATACCAAACCCACAACGTCAAAGTTTGTAATCAGTATCCGTACGCTCCAATTGCCGAATCAACGCATTCCAGTGCCGCGCCACCCCCGGCCCATCCCCGCTCTTGAACACTTCTGCCTGCTTCTCCACCTTGGCCACCACCTCCGCCGGCGGAAAGATCAACTCGGCATTCCCCCCCGCCTGCGCCGCAATCTGGATATTGCACGCCCGCTCCAGCCCCTGCAGCTGCTGGAACGCATGCTCCACACTCACCCCCGCCGTCAGCAATCCATGGTTGCGCAAGATCATCACACTCTTGTCCCCCAGGTCCGCCACCAACCGCTCACGCTCATCCAGGTCAAGGGCCACACCTTCATACCCGTGGTACGCAACGCGCCCGGAAAACCCGATGGAATGCTGGGAGATCGGCAACAACCCGTCCTTCTGCGCCGACACCGCAATACCGTCGCGCGTATGCGTATGCAGCACGGCCTGCAAATCGTGGCGAGCCGCATGGATCGCGCTGTGGATCACATAGCCCGCATAGTTGATCCCCAGGCCCGTAGGGTCATCGACAATCGTGCCGTCGATATCCACCTTGACCAGATTCGAAGCGCTGATCTCATCGAACAACAACCCGTAGGCATTGATCAGGAAATGCTCCTCAGGCCCCGGCACCCGGGCGGAGAAGTGCGTGTAGATGTGGTCGGTCCACTTGTACAAGGCCGCCAGCCGATAGGCCGCCGCAAGTTTAACGCGCACCTCCCACTCTTCCGGGGTAACCCGCTGGCGGACGTTGTTCGAGACACTGGAGATCGAGGTGACGCTGCTCATGGCAAAACTTCCTGGATGGCCTTAAGGACTTCCAGGCAAGCCTAGGGGATGACCAAAAATAATAAAAAGCACATTTTAATCTAAGCTAATTATTATTTTTTTTCATATCACGCCGCATTGCGCACCTTGTGCAACGACGCCGCCACCAGCTTGCCAAACGCGTCCACCGGCCCTTGCAGGTTGCCCAGGAAATGCGGGTAGATCAGCCACAGGTCCATCACCGGCTTGAAGTCCTTCAGTGGCATGGCCGCCAGTTGATCGCGATGGGCGCTGCGCTCCAGCAGCGGGCGTGGCACCAGGCCGAGGCCCAGGCCGTCAGCCACCAGGCCCAGTTGCAGCTCGGTGCCGAAGGTCTCCAGGTTGACCCGCAACGCCAGGCCCTGGTCCGACAGGGTGCGTTGCAACCCGGCACGGAAACCGCAGCCATCCGGGTTCAGGATCCAGCCATTCTGGTACACGTCCGCCAGCTTGCAGGGCTTCTTCGGCAGTTGGGCCTTGGCACACACCACCACCAGTTCCATCTTGCCGATGGACTCGCCGACGATGTTGTCCGGGAAGATTTTGCCCGCCGGAAACAGCGCCGCCGCCGCGTCCAGTTCGCCGCGCTCGATCTTGCCCACCAGTTGGCTGCCCCAGCCGGTAGCCACCTGGGCCCGCAGCTCGGGGAATTCACTGCGCAGGTGCTTGAGGGCGTCCAGCAACACCACGTCGCCAATGGTCTGCGGCACCCCCAGGCGGAGCAGGCCGGTGGGCGGCGCGTCGGTGGCCACCAGTTCACGCAGGGCGTCCATTTCCCGAAGGATCGAACGGCACTGTTCATACACCCGCGTACCGATCAAAGTAGGCTTGAGCGGCTTGGTGTTGCGGTCGAACAACTCCACCCCCAGCGCCTGCTCGAAGTTCTGCACGCGACGGGTAATGGCCGGCTGGGTCAGTTGCAGCGACTCGGCGGCATGGCTGATGGACTGGCAACGAATCACTTCGACAAAGGCATCGATATCGTCAATTTTCATTTGGGCCGCACATAGAGAACAGTCATTAAGATGTGTGAAAAGCATAGTTCCATAAACGGTGGCTGGATAGCCCAACCCCCGGATCGATAACGTCTAACGCTATTCAAACCGGTTCTAAATTACTTTCCGCTATAACCTAATCATTAAAAAATAGCATATTAACTATAAACATTATGCTTAGATAAACCCATCACCACGAACCACCCACGATGGAATTGTCATGACCCAGGCCCGACACCCGGAGAGACTCAGAGCATTCATTGGCGCCCTGGCGGAATTGATCGACGGCAACCCTCGCGAAGGCGACCTGCTGCACCGCGGCGGCAAGCTGCTGGCGCAACTGGTCAGCCACGATGACTGGCTGCCGGACGAGTTTGCCCAACCCGACCCCGAGCGTTATCAGCAATTCCTGCTGCACGCCGATTCGCGCCAGCGCTTCAGCATCGTCAGCTTTGTGTGGGGGCCGGGGCAGACCACGCCGATCCATGACCATCGCGTGTGGGGGCTGATCGGCATGCTGCGCGGTTCCGAGTATTCCCAGGGCTTTGAGCGTAACGCCGAGGGCGCACTGGTCGCCGACGGCAAGCGCATCCAGCTGGAACCCGGCCAGGTGGAAGCCGTGTCGCCGAAGATCGGTGACATCCATCAAGTCAGCAATGCCTTCAGTGACCAGGTGTCCATCAGCATTCATGTGTATGGCGCCAACATCGGTGCGGTGCGCCGCGCCGTGTACCAGCCGGACGGCAGCGAGAAACTGTTTATCTCCGGTTATTCCAACGCTTTTCTCCCGAACATCTGGGATTTGTCCAAAGACGCCCTGTCCAAAGAGAGCCCTGCCCCATGACTGTATCGAACCGCAGCTTCGCCCAGATTCGCCAGGCCCTGCTGGACCGTGAAGAAGTCGCCCTTGTGGATGTGCGCGAGGAAGCGCCTTTCGCCGAATCCCACCCGCTGTTCGCCGCGAATATCCCGCTGTCAAAACTGGAACTGGAAGTGTATTCACGCATCCCACGCCGGGATACCCAGGTGACGGTGTACGACAACGGTGAAGGCCTGGCACAGATCGCCGCCCAGCGCTTGCAGGCGCTCGGCTATACCGAGGTCAGCCTGCTGGAAGGCGGCCTGGACGGTTGGCGCAGCGCCGGTGGCGAGCTGTTTATCGACGTCAACGTGCCAAGCAAATCCTTTGGCGAGCTGGTGGAAAGCCAGCGCCACACACCGTCGCTGGCGGCTGAAGAAGTGCAGGCGTTGCTCGACAGCAACGCCGACGTGGTGGTGCTCGACGCCCGCCGCTTCGATGAATACCAGACCATGAGCATTCCCACCGGCATCAGCGTGCCCGGCGCCGAACTGGTGCTGCGCGCCCGTGAGCTGGCACCGGATCCGGCCACGCGCATTATCGTCAACTGCGCCGGGCGTACCCGCAGCATCATCGGCACCCAGTCGCTGATCAATGCCGGCATCGCCAACCCGGTGTCTGCCCTGCGCAACGGCACCATCGGCTGGACCCTGGCCGGGCAGAAGCTGCAACACGGCCAGGCTCGACGCTTCGCGCCGACCTCGGAAGAACACCGCCAGATCGCCGCCAGGGACGCCCGCCAAGTCGCCGACAAGGCCCGCGTAGGCCGCGCCACCCTCGCCGACCTGCAACGCTGGCAGCAGGAAGCGGCGCGCACCACTTACCTGTTCGACGTACGCACCCCGGAAGAATTCGAAGCCGGCCACCTGCCCGGCTCGCGCTCCACACCGGGCGGCCAACTGGTGCAGGAAACCGATCACGTCGCCAGCGTACGCGGCGCCCGACTGGTACTGGTGGATGACGACGGCGTGCGGGCCAATATGTCTGCGTCCTGGCTCGCACAACTGGGTTGGGAAGTGCATGTGCTGGATGACCTGCAACCTGCGCACTTCAGCGAACCGGGGGCCTGGGTTGCCCCCGTCCCGGCGCCGCAACAGGCCGAGTTGATCAGCCCGCACACCCTCGCCGAATGGCAGGCTCATGGCGACACCGCAGTACTGGATTTCACCGCCAGCGCCAACTACGTCAAGCGCCACATTCCCGGTGCCTGGTGGGCGTTGCGCGGGCAGTTGCCCGAAGCCTTGCGCAAGGTGCCTGCTGCCGAACGCTACGTGTTGACCTGTGGCAGCAGCCAGCTGGCGCGCCTCGCGGTAGCGCAAGTCGAAGCGCTGACCGGCAAGCCCGTGTTCCTGCTGCAGGACGGCACTGCCAGCTGGATCGCCGCGCAACTGCCGCTGGAGGAAGGCGAGACCCGCCTCGCTTCACCGCGCATCGACCGCTACCGCCGCCCGTACGAAGGCACCGACAATCCGAAGGAAGCCATGCAGGCCTACCTCGACTGGGAGTTCGGCCTGGTGGACCAGCTGGCCCGCGACGGCACCCACGGGTTTTATGTGATCTGAACACCCCCAGGAGCGAGCCCGCTCGCTCCTCTTCCCACTACCAGCCGACCCCTTCTCCAGGCGGAGGCGACTGAACGCAAGACCTAGCCTGGAGCCCGCCTGATGCGCTTTACCCTTGCCCTTTTACTGGCCGCCCTCACCCTGGGTGCGACTTGCCAGGCCGCCGACCTGCAGCCCCTGCGAGTGGCCAACCAGAAATCCACCATCAAGGCGCTGCTGGAAGTCGCCGGCGAAACCCGGGATGTGCCCTACGAAATCCAGTGGTCCGAGTTCCCCGCCGCCGCACCGCTGGGCGAAGCCCTCAACGCCGGGGCCGTGGACATCGGCGCGCTGGGGGACGCGCCCTACGTGTTCGCCCTCGGTGCCGGAGCACCGCTGAAGGTGGTGAGCATCATCCACGCCGAAGGCCGCAACACCACCGCGCTGATTGTTCCGAAAGATTCCCCGATCCACGATCTTGCCGACATCAAGGGCAAGCGCATCGTCACCACCCGCGGCTCCATCGGGCACTTCCTGGCGATCAAGGCGCTGCGCAGCGCCGGCCTTTCCACCCACGACGTGCAGTTCATCTTCCTGCTGCCCAGCGAGTCACGGCTGGTGCTGGATAACGGCACCGCCGATGCCTGGTCGACCTGGGACCCCTACACCACCGTGGTCACCAGCCAGAGCCAGGCAAGGGTCCTTGCCAGCGGCAACAACCTGCTGAGCAATCACCTGTACCTCGCCGCCACCAGCAAGGCGATTGCCGACAAGCGCGTGCAGCTGGACGACTTCGTGGCCCGGGTCGACCGCGCCTACCGCTGGAGCAACGATCACCCGCAGGCGTTCGCCGCCGCCATGGCCAAAATCACCGGCTTGCCGCTGGAGGTGCACGTAGCCGTGGCCAACGCCACCCATATGCAACCGGTGGCGATTGACGACTCGGTGATCAGCGGCCTGCAAACCACCGCCGACATCTATCAGGACGAAGGCCTGCTGACCAAGCACATCGACGTCTCCCAAGGCTTCGACAAAAGCTTCAACGCCAAACGTGCCCCGCTTACCCAGGCTTCCCGCTAAAAGGAGAGAGAACATGAGCAAACGCCAACTGAAACTCGGTGCCATGGTGCACGGCGTCGGTCACGGCTGGGGCGAATGGCGCCACCCGCAGGCGCAACCCAATGCCAGCGTCAACTTCGGGTTCTACAAGCATCAGACGCAACTGGCCGAAGGCGCGAAGTTCGACTTCGTGTTCATCGCCGACAGCCTGCATATCCATGAAAAATCCAGCCCGCACTACCTCAACCGTTTTGAGCCGCTGACCATTCTTTCGGCCCTGGCGGCCCTGACCTCGAACATCGGCCTGGTGGCGACCGTCACCGTGAGCTACACCGAACCGTTCCAGGTGGCACGCCAGTTCGCCTCCCTGGACCACATCAGCGGCGGCCGCGCCGGCTGGAACGTGGTGACTTCGTGGCTCAGCGGCACCGCCGACAACTTCGGCAAGGCCGAGCACCCGCCCCACGCCGTGCGCTACCGCATCGCCAGGGAGCATGTGAATGTGGTCAAGGGCCTGTGGGATTCCTGGGAAGACGATGCCTTTGCGTACAACAAGCAAAGCGGCGAATTTTTCACCCCTGGCAAGCTGCATGCACTGGAACACAAAGGCGAGTTTTTCTCGGTCAAGGGCCCGCTGAATATCGCCCGCTCGCGCCAGGGCCAGCCGGTGATTTTCCAGGCGGGCACTTCCGAGGACGGGCGCAATTTTGCCGCCGAAAACAGCGACGCGATTTTTGTCCATGCCGAGACCTTCGACGAAGCCAAGGCCTACGCCCAGGACTTGAAGAAACGCGCCCGCAGTTTTGGCCGTGATGCTGATCAGTTGTCGATCCTGCCGGGCATCCGGCCGATTGTTGGCCGCGACGAAGCCGAGGTGGAAAGCCGCTATCAGCAAGCTGTGGAGCTGGTGACCGTCGAGGACGCAATCGTCGCCCTGGGCCGCCCGTTCAACGACCACGATTTCAGCAAGTACCCGCTGGACGAACCCTTCCCGGAACTCGGCGACCTGGGCTCCAACAGCCAGAAAGGCGGCTCCGACCGCATCAAGCAACTGGCCCGCGATGAACGCCTGACCCTGCGGGAAGTGGCCCTGCGGTTCTCCCGGCCCAAGCGCGATTTTGTCGGTACCCCGGAGCAGGTCGCCGACGCGATCCAGACCTGGTTCGAAGCCGGCGCGGCCGACGGCTTCATCATCAATTCACTGCTGCCGGACGGCTTGCAGTACTTCACCGAGCTGGTAGTGCCGGTGCTGCAACAACGCGGGCTGTTGCGCAGCGAATACAGCGGCGCCACCCTGCGGGAAAACCTTGGCCTGGACGTGCCGGCGAACCGCTACAGCACCCCGTTCGAAACTCAACCAACGCAGATCGCCATCTGACCAGGGCACGACCATGACGAACACGATCAAACACGGACAGTTCAATCGTCGCGGCTTCCTGGGTGCCAGTTCGATTGCCCTTGGCGCGCTGGGCCTCGCCTCGCTGGTGCCCCGGGCTTTCGCTGCACCTGCGAAGCTCTCGGACCTGACCCTGGCCGTCGCCACCTACCGTGGCCAGGACTCGTACTTCACCGACGACGCCGGCACTTCCAACACGCCCTATAAAGTCGACTACGCCGAGTTCGCCGGCGGCAACCTGATCGTCGAAGCGCTGGCCTCCGGCAGCCTGGACATTGGCGGCATGAGCGAGATCCCGCCGATCTTCTCGATCCAGAGCCACCGCGAGCCGAAGCTGATTGCGGTGTTGCAAGGTGACGTGAATAACCAGGTGATCCTGATTCCCAAGGAGTCGAAAATTGAATCCATCGCCCAGTTGAAAGGCAAGCGTGTGGGCTATGTGCGCTCCACCACCTCGCACTACTTCTTGATCAAGGCCTTGAAGGAGCAAGGGCTGACCTTCAACGACATCACCCCCGTGGCACTCACGCCACAGGACGGTTTCAGCGCGTTCCAGAGTGGCCAGCTGGACGCCTGGGTGATCTATGGGGTGTTTATCCAGCTGGCGAAATTCCGCAGCGGCGCCCGGGTATTGAAAACCGCCCTCGGCTACCTCTCCGGCAACTACCTGATCGGCGCCCGCCCCGCTGCCCTGGAAGACCCGCTGCGCAAACAGGCGATCCAGGATTACTTGCAGCGCCAGGCGCGCACGCTGGAATGGATGAACAACAACCCTGAGCCGTGGGCTGAAAAATCGGCGAAGTTGCTCGGTGTGGACAAGGCAGTGTTCCTCGACGTGTACAACAACCGCAGCCAGCCCTACAGCGTGATCGAGGTGAACGACCAGGCCATCGCTTCGCAGCAGGAAGTGGCGGACCTGTTCTTCAATGCCGGGGTATTGAACGAGCGGCTGGATGTCAGCCCGTTGTGGGATCGGCAGTTCAAGTTGCTGCCGATATAACCCGCCTTCGAAAACGCCGAATAACCCATGTGGGAGCGGGCTTGCTCGCGAAAGCGGTGGATCAGCCAACGGATGTGCAACCTGACACACCGCTTTCGCGAGCAAGCCCGCTCCCACATTTTGAACGAGTACACCCATCATGAGCCTTTCTTCTCAACCGTCACTGCGCTCCGTGGAAGTGGCCAATTTCGAAGCCTTGCTGGAACGCCTCAGCGCCCAGCTCGCCGCCACTGCACACATCGTTGATGAAAGCGGCACCTTCCCCCACGACAACTTCAAGCTGCTGCACGAACACGGCCTTGTCGCCCTGACCGTGCCCAAGGCCCTCGGCGGTGGCGGTGCCAACCTGAGCCAGGCGCGCAAGGCCATCAGCGCGATTGCCAAGGGCGAGCCGTCCACCGCGTTGATCCTGGTGATGCAGTACCTGCAACACACGCGCCTGCAAGACAGCAAAACCTGGCCGCCCGCCCTGCGCACCCAGGTCGCCGAAGACGCTGTGCGCAATGGGGCGCTGATCAATGCCCTGCGCGTCGAACCCGATCTCGGCACCCCGGCCCGTGGCGGCCTGCCCGCGACCATCGCCCGGCGTACCGCCGCCGGCTGGCGCATCAGCGGGCGCAAGATCTACTCCACCGGCAGCCATGGCCTGAGCTGGTTCAGCGTGTGGGCCCGCAGCAGCGATGAAGACCCGTTGGTAGGCGCCTGGCTGGTGCCCAGGGACAGCCCCGGCATCAGCATCATCGACACCTGGGACCACCTCGGCATGCGCGCCACCTGCAGCCATGAAGTGGTGTTCGACAACGTGCTGGTGCCGCTGGACCACGCGGTCAGCGTCAGCCCCTGGAGCGCACCGCAGGCGGAACTGGACGGTGACGGGTTCCTGTGGATGTCGGTACTGCTCTCATCGGTGTACGACGCCGTGGCCCAGGCCGCGCGCGACTGGCTGGTGGACTGGCTGGAACAACGCAAGCCGTCCAACCTCGGCGCCGCGCTGTCGACCTTGCCGCGCTTTCAGGAGACCGTCGGGCATATCGACACTCTGCTGTTTGCCAACCGCAGCCTGCTGGACGCCGCCGCCGACGGGCACACCCCGGCAGCCCACGCCGCACAGATCAAATACCTGGTGACCGGCAACGCGATCCGTGCCGTCGAGTTGGCCATCGAGGCGTCCGGCAATCCCGGCCTGTCCCGACACAGCCCACTGCAGCGGCATTACCGCGACGTGCTGTGCAGCCGCGTGCATACCCCGCAGAACGACGCGGTGCTGCAAGGCGTCGGCAAGGCCGTCTTCGCTCAACGACACAAGGAACGCCCATGAGCCAGGTGATTATCGCCAGCCAGCTGGACGAAGATTTCAATCAAGTCATCCGCCAGCGCCTGGCCCTCACGCACCCCGGTGCCGAGGTGATCAGTGTCCCGGCCGGTGTGCCCAGCGACTTGCCGGCCCAGGCCAATATCCTGCTGGCCCGGCCGATCAATGTGCGCGGCTACACCGCGCCGGACACACCGCCACCGGGTTGGCCGTACGGCGTGCAGTGGATCCAGGTGGTGTCGTCGGGCATCGACTTCTATCCCAGGTGGCTGTTCAACGGGCCGCCGGTGAGCACCTCACGGGGCAGCGCCGCCGAAAACCTCGCCGAGTTCGCCCTCGCGGCAATCTTCGCGGCGGCCAAGCATTTGCCGGATATCTGGGTAAAGGATGCCCAATGGCAGTTCACCCCGTTGCGCCCGCTCAAGGGCACCACCCTGGGGATTCTCGGGTTTGGCGCGATTGGACGCAGCCTGGCGCAGAAGGCTCATGGGTTGGGGATCAAGGTGGTGGCATTACGCCAAACTGACACGCCGTTTGACGTGGAGGGTGTGGAAGCGGCGCGGGATATCCATGACCTGTTTGCTCGTTCCGATCACCTGGTGCTGGCAGCGCCGCTGACCGAGGCCACACGGCATATCGTCGATCGGGAGGCGCTGGCGAATGCCAAGCCAGGGTTGCATCTGATCAATATTGCCCGGGGAGGATTGGTGGATCATGAGGCGCTGCTGGAGGCGCTGGACAGCGGCCATATCGGGCTGGCTTCGCTGGATGTGACCGAGCCCGAGCCATTGCCGGACGGGCATGCGTTGTATGGGCATCCGAGGGTCAGGGTGTCGCCGCATACGTCAGCGATTTCGACCAATAGCCGGCATGATATTGCGGACAGTTTCCTGAGCAATCTGGAAAGGTATCTGAGTGATCGGCCGCTGGAAAACCTCGCTGATACCCAACGCGGTTACTAAGCCAAACAGAAATCAAAATGTGGGAGCGGGCTTGCTCGCGAATGCGGTGTTTCAGTCACTATCAATGTTGACTGAGCGACCGCATTCGCGAGCAAGCCCGTTCCCACCTTTGTTTTTTGTCGGCTGAAAAATATCATCAGCCTTACGCATCACATTCAAACAAATACATACCTGTTTTTTATAATTAACTTATAACTAATCGGACTTTTACGCCCGGCATTTATACAAATACTGTTACATCCAGTACCGACCCCTGACCAGGTGGAGGCCCAATTTTGCCTAAACCGTCAACCACCTCAGGGGTCCATCATGAGTCCTACCGCCGTACCCAATCGCCTGGCACTGGCCATCTCCCTCGCCCTGTTCGGCCTCGCCGTTCACGCCGACGACACCGCCCTGCCGGTGGTCAATGTCACCGCCGAGCACCGCAGCGAAGACCTGCAAAAAACCCCGCTGGCGATTTCCGCGTTTGATGAAAAGGCCCTGGAAGACAAGCAGATCAACAGCGTGCGCGACCTCTCGGGCCAGGTGCCGAACCTGACACTCAGCCGCCAGTCGATCTCCTACAGCGCGCAGACCTACGGCATTCGCGGTATCGGTGAAACCGACCCGATCCAGGAAGCCGCCGTCGCCGTGTATGCCGATGACCTGTACATCCCGCGTGCGATTTCGTCGATGCTCGACTTCAACGATGTGGAGCGTGTCGAAGTGCTGCGCGGGCCCCAGGGCACCCTGTACGGGCGCAACAGCAGCGCCGGTGCGATCCGCGTGATCACCCGCGATCCGACCCAGGAAACCCGTGGTTTTGTAGAGCTGGGCGCCGGCAACTACGACGCGCAGAACGCACGCCTGCTGATCAGCGGCCCGCTGGTGGACAACGCGCTGTTCGGCAGTTTCTCGGCGATCCGCCTGAGCCGCGACGGCACCGTCTCCGACCCCACCCGGGGCAAGGATGTAAACAACGTCGACATCCAGTCCTACCGCGGCAAGCTGCGCTACAAGCCGGTGGATTCGCCGTGGGATGTGCAACTGACCCTGGCCGGTACCTTCGACCGGGGCGACACCACCAGCTACACGCCTTTCGACGCCAACGGGCATTTCGACAAATTCAAGAGCTACAGCAGCCTCGACCCGAAAAACCGCCTGGACCAGGGCAGCTCGGTACTGCGGGCGATTTACGCGATCAATGACAACCTGAACTTCAAATCGGTGACCGCCTACTCGGCGTTCCACCAACCGGTGGACTACGACAACTCAGGGCAAGCCGCGCTGATCCAGAACAACCTGATCCTGTACAAGCAGAACTATGCGACCCAGGAGTTCCAGCTCAACGGCGACTACGACGATTTCAGCTTCAGCACCGGGGTCTACCTGTACCGCGAGAAGTTCGACGCCGACCGCGACAACCTTACCTATTCCATCGCCCGCAATCGGGTGATCGGCCAGGGCCAATACAGCACCACCAACACCGAAAGCTATGCGCTGTATGGCCAGGGCACCTACAAGCTGACGCAACAACTGTCGCTGATCGCCGGCCTGCGCTTTACTCGCGAGCACAAGAATTTCGACTTCACCAACTACGCGATCAACACCGACCGGCAAATCACCGGCACCAACTTCACCGCCGAGTCGAGCAAATCCTGGCAGTCCACCAGCCCGAAGATCGGCTTCGAATACGCCTGGACCCCGCACCTGAACCAATACGCCTACGTCGCCAAGGGTTTCAAGGCCGGTGGCTACGACAACCGCGCCCCCACCCAGGCCGCCGCCGAACAGGCGTTCTCCCCGGAAGACGTGACCACCTGGGAAACCGGGGTCAAGGGCGACTTCTTCGACCAGCGCCTGCGGGCCAACGTCGCGCTGTTCTACAACGACTACAAAGACCTGCAAACCAACGCCTATGACCCGGCGCTGGGGGTGAGCCTGCGCACCAACGTCGGCCGTGCCCACACCTACGGCGTAGAACTGGAAACCCTCACCGCCCTGAGCCGCGACCTGCAACTGACCGCCAACGTCGGCTACCTGCAAAGCAAGTACGACGACTTCCAGAACGCCAGCGGTGCCGGGGTGGATGCCAACGGCAAGCAACTGGTGTTCTCGCCACGCTGGAATGCAAGCGTTGGCCTGAACTACACCATCCCGGCCGGGCTGCCGGGTACCTGGCTGGCGGGCACCGATGCGCAGTTCCAGACCAAGTCCTACGCCAACGCATTGAACGACGACATCCAGGAAATCCCGCAACAGACCTTCTGGAACGCCAACACCCGCTACATCAGCGGCGACGGCCACTGGACCACCACCCTGGCAGTGAAAAACCTGCTGGACCGCGCCTACCCGCAGTCGGTGGGCTACGTGCCCTCCAGCGGCGCCCGCTACTACTCGGTCAACGACCCGCGAACCCTGTTGCTGACCGTGCGCTACGACCTCTGACAAACCGCTATCTCAAGGAGCGAATCATGGCTTTTACCCGCAGGGAACTGATTTCCCGTATTGCCGCCGTGGGCGGTTATTCCGCCGCTGTCAGCGCATTGGGCGCGCTGGGGCTGACGCCTCAGGCGGTGGCATCGAGCTTTACCCCGCTGCAATTGGGCAGCACCGGCAAAGGCAAGCAGGTGGTGGTGGTCGGCGCCGGGATCTCCGGGCTGGTCAGCGCCTATGAGCTGCGCAAGGCCGGGTTCAACGTGACGATCCTGGAAGCCCGCGACCGGGTGGGTGGACGCAACTGGACCCTGCGCCGAGGCACCAAGGTCGATTTCGACGACGGCGTCAGCCAGACCGTCGACTTTGATGACGGGCAGTTTTTCAACGCCGGCCCCGCGCGTATTCCCAGCCACCACCAGACGATCCTCGGCTACTGCCGCGAGCTGGGTGTGGAGCTGCAAGTACTGGTGAACAGCAGCCGCAACGCCCTGGCCCGGCCGGATACGCAACAGCCGGCCTTCCAGTTGCGCCAGGCGGTCAACGACACCCGTGGCCAGCTCTCGGAACTGCTGGCCCGCACGGTCAGCCGCAAGGCGTTGGACCAGGACCTGAGCGTGGATGACCGCAAGGCGCTGCTGAGTTTCCTCAAGGTGTACGGCGACCTCAACGGCGACCTGCAATACAAGGGTTCGGTGCGCTCCGGCTACACCCGCGTGCCCGGCGCCGGCGACCAGACCGGCGTGACCCGCGCGCCGCTGGAGCTGCAGACCCTGCTCAATCCCAAGCTGTGGGGCGCACTGGTGTTCGATGAAATCCCGGAGTTTTCCTCCACCATGTTCCAGCCGGTGGGCGGCATGGACCGCATTCCGTATGCCTTCTACGAGCATCTGAAAGATGCGGTGCGCTTCAACGCCGAAGTCAGCGATATCCAGACCTCGGAGCAAGGCAGCCGGATCACCTACCGCGACCGCATCAGCGGCAAGACCCAGGTGCTGAGTGCCGACTACGCGATTGTCACCGTGCCCTTGCCGCTGCTGGCCAAGCTGCCAACCAACTTCACGGCACCCTTCAAGCAGGCGATCCAGACCGCGCAAAGCGACCAGGCCAACAAGGTGGCCTGGCAGGCGCCGCGCTTCTGGGAAACCGACTTCAACATCTACGGCGGCCTGTCGTACCTCGACCATGAAGTCAAAGGCCTGTGGTACCCCAGCGACCGCCTCAACAGCGCCCAGGGGATTCTGGTGGCGGCCTACAACACCAGTGAATCGGCCCAGGCCTTCAGCCAGAAATCCCTGGCCGAACAGTTCGCCTCCTCACGCCAGGCGGTGGAGCTGTTGCACCCCGGCCACAGCGCCAAGTTGCAAAAACCGGTGGCGATCAACTGGTCGAAAGTCAGCTACAGCAAGGGCCCGTGGATCGTCAACGACGAGGTCGGCGAAAGCGCCTACCGCCTGCTCAACGAGCCCCAGGGCCGCACGTACCTGGCCAGCGACGCCCTCGCCCACGGCGGCGTCGGCATCTGGCAGAACAGCGCCGCCGATTCGGCGCGGCGCATCGTCTCGCTGATCGGCCGGCATGCCGAACGCCAGCAACCGGGCGTCGCCGCCTGACTTTTCTCTCTCAAGGAATGAACCGATGAAGACGCTTTTTGCAGGACTGCTGATGACCGCCACCACCCTTGCCGCCCACGCCGATGAGATCAAGCGCGTGCCGCTGCCGAACTCGAATTTCCCGATCTCATTGGCGGTGTCGGTGCCGCCGCAGACCGAGCTGCTGTTTGTGAGTGGGTTGCTGGCCGACCTGCATGACCCCAAGGCGCCGAAAGACTCGTTTGCCGCCTATGGCGACACGGCCATCCAGACCACGTCGATCCTCAACAAGCTCAAGGGTGTGCTGCAAGGCCAGGGCCTGGATTTGGGAGATGTGGTGCAGCTGCGGATATTCCTGGTGGGCGATCCAGCCAAGGGCGGCAAGCTCGACTTTGCCGGGTTGCAGGAAGGCTACACGCCGTTTTTCGGCAGTGCCGAGCAGCCGAAAAAACCGGCGCGCACCGCGGTGCAAGTCGTCGCGTTGCCATTGCCCGGCGGGCTGGTAGAAATCGAAGCGGTTGCCGCGCGCAAACGCTGACAGGGACATCACTCGAGACCAAGGAGCTCCACTCTCATGCGAAAATTCAACTGGCTGACGGCACCTTTGTGGCGAGGGAGCTTGCTCCCGCTGGGGCGCGCAGCGGCCCTGAAGCCTGACTCCGCAATTTCCTCGGAAGACCGTATTGGGGCTGCTACGCAGCCCAGCGGGAGCAAGCTCCCTCGCCACAGCAAGCTTCCTCACCACAGCAAGCTCCCTGGCCACAGCAAGCCTACTCGCCACAGCAAGCTCGCTCACCGTAAAAGGCTACATCGGTACAATCATCTGAAACTCCTGCCGCTCTCGCTGGCGTGCGGCCTGGCGTCCTTCGGCGTCGAATCTGCCGAAGACCGCTCCCCCACCCTCGACACCGTGGTGGTCACCGGCAACCGTGGCGCCGAACAACGCACCGTCACCACCAGCCCCACGCCGATTGATGTGATCAGCGGCGAACAGCTGCGGGCCGTGGGCAAGCCGAGTTTGCTCGAAGCGTTGGGCAAGCTCATCCCCTCGTTCAACCTGCCCGACCGCGCCGGCTGGGATGCCAGCGGCGTGGTGCGTTCGGCCACCTTGCGCGGCCTCACCGCCTCTCACGTACTGGTGCTGGTCAACGGCAAACGCCGGCATACCAGCGCCACCCTGAACATCAACGGCATCAACAGCGGCGCGGCCCCCAGCGACCTCGACCTGATCCCGGTGGCTGCCATCGACCATGTGGAGGTGCTGCGCGACGGTGCAGCGGCGCAATACGGCTCGGATGCGATTTCCGGGGTGATCAACATCATCCTCAAGCAGACCACCGGCGGCAGTTCCGACACCACCCTGGGGCAGAACTACGACGGCAAGCGCGGCACCGGCCAGGAGGCGCTGAACTATGGCTTCCAGGTGGGTGAAGCCGGGGTGCTCAACGTGTCCCTCGACACCCGCTACCAGGAGCGCGACAACAAGGCCGGCAGCAACGGCTACAGCAGCCATTACTACCCGCTGGCGGACGGTTCCCCCGACCCGCGCGAAGCCACCTCCAGCCACCATACCTACAAAGGCTACGGCTCGCCCCGCAGCCAGTTGGGCGATGTGGCGTACAACCTCGACCTGCCGCTGAACGACAACCTGACGCTGTACTCGTTTTCCACCCTGGCCACCCGGGAGAACAACGACGGCCAGAACTTCCGCCTGCCCAACGGCCGCAACACCATCACCACCGGGCCCAATGGATACCCCGATGGCTACAGCCCGTACTGGCTGGTCAACGAGACGGACTTCCAATCGGCTTTCGGCGCCAAGGGCAACGACCTTGGCGGCGGCTGGGGTTGGGACCTGAGCAGCACCTACGGGCGCAACTACGCCAAGCAGCGCACCTACGACAACCAGAACCCGTCCCTGGGCGAAAGCACACCGAACAAGTTCACCTCCGGGATCTACATCGCCGACCAGCTCACCACCAACCTCGACCTGAAAAACACCTACGAGATCGGCCTGGCCAAGCCGCTGGACGTGGCGTTCGGCCTGGAGCACCGGCGCGAGAGCTACGAGACCCGCGCCGGCTCCGAGGCTTCCTATATCGATGGCGGCTACGTGTTCCCGGCAGGCCATCCGCGTGCCGGGCAGCGTCCCGATCCGGGGGCCCAGGTCACCAACGGCATCCGTCCGGAAGACGCGCAGAAGGTCAGCCGCAACAGCGTCGCCAGCTATGTCGACCTCGGGTTCTACCCCTCCGAGCAGTGGTACATCGGCGTGGCCGGACGCTACGAACATTACAACGAAGGCGTCGGCGGTACCCGCAGCGGCAAGCTCAGCACGCGGTATGCGTTCAACCCGGTGTTCGCCCTGCGCGGCACCGTGAGCAACGGCTTTCGCGCACCGTCCCTGGCCAACGAGATCTTCACCGCACGCTCCACCGGGTTCGACACCATCAATGGCGTGTACCAGTCGTATAACTACGTGATCCTGCCGGTGGATTCCGCCGGCGCCCAGGCATTGGGTGCCAAGTCACTGAAGCCGGAGCGCTCGACCAACTTCAGCCTCGGTTTCGCCGTGACCCCAAGCGATGACTTGAGCCTCACGGTGGACGGCTACGTGATCAACCTGCGGGACCGCCTGGTGCTCAGCGAACGCTTCCAGGGCCCGGGCATTGCCTCCCTGCTGGACAGCATCGGCGTACCGGCCACGGCGGGCGCGCAGTACTTCACCAACGGCGCCAACACCCGCACCTCCGGGGTGGACGTGGTGGGCAACTACCGGCAGAACCTCGACCGCTACGGCTCGGTGAAATGGACGGCGGCGCTGAACTACAACCACACGCAGATCCTCAGCGTCAACGACACCCCGGCGCAGCTCGCCGCCCTGGGCAACTTCCAGTTGATGGGTCGCCAGTCACGGGCACTGATCACCAAGACCTCACCCAGCAGCAAGATGATCTTCTCCGCCGACTGGGCGATCCACGACTTCGACGTCAACCTGCGCCTGACTCGCTACGGCACCTACACCGAGGTCAACAGCTCCAGCGACGCGAGCCTGGACCGCACGTATTCGGCCAAGTGGATCACTGACCTCGACGTGGCCTACGCGATCAGCAAACAGCTGACGGTGGCCGTAGGTGCGCAGAACCTGTTCGACAAATACCCGGATCACATCGGCGTGAAGAACTCGTCGTTCGGCGATAACTGGGGCAGCTATTCGCCGTTCGGGTTTACCGGCGGGTATTACTACAGCCGGGTGCAGTACGCGTTCTGATTCAACAACCGCCAGCCAGGCGTTCACGCAGGAACTCGATCAACGCCTGCACCGGGCGCGAGCTCTGGCGGTGCTGGGGGTAAACGGCGGAAAGGGTCAGGGGTTCGGGCGCGCAGTCTTCCAGCAGCGTCACCAGGCGGCCGTCCTGCAAGGCTTGGGCAACGATAAAATGGGGTAGATAGGTGATGCCCAACCCGGCCACGGCGGCATCCCGCAGCAGCTCACCGTTGTTGACCCGCATGCGCCCGCTGACGTTGCGGGTGTGGGGTTTGCTATCGACCTTGAAGTGCCATTGCACCTGGCGACCATGGCCGTAAGGCAGGCATGCGTGATCGGCCAGGTCATCGGGCCTCTGCGGCGTGCCGTGGCGGGCCAGGTAGTCGGGACTGGCGCAATAGACGCGCTGCACACTGGCGATGCGTCGGGCGATCAGGGTCGAATCCTCGAGGGTGCCGATGCGCAGCACCAGGTCGTAGCCCTCGCTGATGAGGTCTACCGGGCGGTCGCTGAGGTCCACTTCCACGGTGACATGAGGGTGGCGTTGCAGGAACAGCGGCAACAGGCAACCCAGGTGCGCCATGGCAAACGACAACGGCGCGCTCAGGCGAATGGTGCCTCGGGGCTCGGTGTTTTGCCCGGCGATGCCCTGCTCCACTTGCTCGACTTCACTGAGCAGGCGCAGGGCGGATTCGTAGTAACTCTGGCCCAGCGGCGTGACGTCCAGGCGGCGGGTGGAGCGGTTGAGCAGGCGTACGCCGAGGCGCTCTTCCAGCTGGATCAGGCGGCGGCTGACAAACTGCTTGGACAGGCCAAGATGCTCGGCGGCAGCGGTGAAACTGCCGGATTCCATGACCTGGCAAAACAGGCGCATGTCTTCGAAGGGGTTCATTGTCGCTTCTCGGTGGACGCTGGGCTGTTTTATAGCCGGTCAGTCGCCACACCACAAATCAAAATGTGGGAGCGGGCTTGCTCGCGAAGGCGGTGGGTCAGTCGGTACATGTATTGACTGGCACACCGCCTTCGCGAGCAAGCCCGCTCCCACATTGGATTACCTGCATATCAGAGAGCGGTTTATTTGGCCGTCAGCGCCGAGTAGCTGTTCATCAAATTGCGATAGTTGGGAATACGCGGCGACAGCAGATTCGCCAGGCCTTCCATGTCGTTGCGCCAGTCCACCTGCAGCTCGCAGGCCACCGAGAACCAGTTCACCAGCTGTGCACCGGCCGCCGTCATGCGTGCCCACGCCGCCTGTTGCACGGTCTCATTGAAGGTGCCCGAAGCATCGGTGACCACAAACACTTCAAACCCTTCAGCCAGGGCCGACAGCGTCGGGAAGGTCACGCACACGTCGGTCACCACACCGGCAATGATCAGTTGCTTGCGGCCGGTGGCTTTCACTGCCTTGACGAAATCTTCGTTGTCCCATGCGTTGATCTGGCCAGGGCGCGGGATGTACGGCGCGTCCGGGAACAGTTCTTTCAGCTCCGGCACCATCGGGCCATTGGGGCCGCTTTCGAAACTGGTGGTGAGGATAGTCGGCAGCTTGAAGAACTTGGCCAGGTCCGCCAGGGCCAGCACGTTGTTCTTGAATTCGTTGGGCGAGAAGTCCTGCACCAGGGAAATCAGGCCGGTCTGGTGATCCACCAGCAGGACCACGGCGTCATCTTTGTTCAGGCGTTTGTAAGTCATGGGAATACTCCTTTGAGGCTAGATTCAGAAGGCAAAACACGAGCAGCCAAACGCGCCCCAGAAACCCTGGAAGTCGCTGACCGGCACGTTCGAGAGACGCGCCCGTTCATGGCTATGGGCATGCACGCCACAGGGGCCGCTGCACTGGTGCACCTGGGCTTGCAGCGCTGAGGCCGGGCGCCAGTGGCCCGGTACCTTGACCACCGGCGACCAGTCCGGCAGTACCGGCACGCTGGGTGGTGCGAAATCTTCAAAGTCGCCGGCGCCGTACACCACCTTGCCGCCGACCACGGTGAGTACCGATTCGATCCACTTGATGGCTTCCTCGTCGACACTGAAGAAGTCCGCCGACAGTGCCGCCACGTCCGCCAATTGGCCGACCTTGATCTGGCCCTTCTTGCCCTGCTCGGAGGAGAACCAGGCGCTGCCGTGGGTGAACAGTTCCAGGGCCGTCAGCCGGGGCAGCCCCTCGGCGTGCAGTTCCAGCCCGCCGACGGTGCGGCCGCTGACCATCCAGTACAGCGAGGTCCAGGGGTTGTAGCTCGACACCCGGGTGGCGTCGGTGCCAGCGCCCACCGGCACGCCTTCGGCGAGCATGCGTTTGATCGGCGGCGTGGCCTCGGCGGCCTTGGCGCCGTAGCGCTCCACAAAGTACTCACCCTGGAACGCCATGCGGTCCTGGATCGCGATGCCGCCGCCCAGCGCCCGCACGCGCTCGATGTTCTGCGGGGTGATGGTTTCGGCGTGGTCGAAGAACCATGGCAAGCCGTTGAACGGGATGTCGCGGTTGACCTTCTCGAACACGTCGAGCATCCGCGAGATCGACTCGTTGTAGGTGGCGTGCAGGCGGAACGGCCAGCGCTGTTCCACCAGGTGGCGCACCACCGGCTCCAGTTCCTGCTCCATGGTCAGCGGCAGGTCCGGGCGTGGCTCGAGGAAGTCTTCGAAGTCGGCCGCCGAGAACACCAGCATTTCGCCGGCGCCGTTGTGGCGCAGATAGTCGTCGCCCTGATGCAGGGTCACGCTGCCGGTCCAGTTCTTGAAGTCGCTGAGTTCTTCCTTGGGCTTCTGGGTGAACAGGTTGTACGCGATGCGCACGGTCAGTTGCTGGTCCTTGGCCAACTGTTCGATCACCGCGTAATCGTCGGGATAGTTCTGGAAACCACCGCCGGCGTCGATGGCGCTGGTCAGCCCCAGGCGGTTGAGTTCGCGCATGAACTGGCGGGTGGAATTCACCTGGTATTCCAGGGGCAGTTTCGGGCCCTTGGCCAGGGTCGCGTAGAGAATCATCGCGTTGGGCCGCGCCACCAGCATGCCGGTGGGGTTGCCGTTATGGTCGCGCACGATCTCGCCGCCGGGCGGGTTCGGTGTGTCCTTGGTGTAGCCAGCCACGCGCAGGGCGGCGCGGTTGAGCAAGGCCCGGTCATACAGGTGCAACACGAACACCGGCGTATCGGGGGCGGCCTGGTTGAGCTCGTCGAGGGTGGGCATGCGTTTTTCGGCGAACTGGAATTCGTTCCAGCCGCCCACCACCCTCACCCACTGCGGCGTGGGCGTGCGGTCAGCCTGATCCTTGAGCATGCGCAGGGCATCGGCCAGGGACGGCACGCCTTCCCAGCGCAGTTCAAGGTTGTAGTTCAGGCCGCCACGGATCAGGTGCAGGTGCGAGTCGTTGAGGCCAGGGATGACGGTGCGACCCTTGAGGTCGATGACCTGGGTACCACTGCCGCGAAGGGCCATGGCTTCGCCGTCGGTGCCCACCGCGACGAAGCGTCCCTGGTGGATCGCAACTGCCGTGGCGCGGGGATTTTCACGGTCCACGGTGTGGAACTGGCCATTGAACAGAATCAGGTCGGCGTTCATAGGGTTTCCTTTACAGAGGCTTCAAGCCAGGGCGCGAACAGGCGGGTGGCCGCCGGCATCAGCAGGTAAACCACCAGTAAAACGATGGTCAGGGTGACCAGGAAGGTGGCGACGATGTAGTTGGACAGGAACGGGTGCAGCCGCAGTACCGGGCCCCAGATGATCGGCACCAGCAACGTCAGCGGCAGGATCACCAGCAGCGTGACCACTGCCTGTTTCCAGCGCGGCGGCTTGGCGGCAGCATCGGCCAGGGGCGAGAACCAGAACTCGTTGACCGCGCCGACTTCGGTCTGGTCGCCGTCGGCCAGCATCGGTGCGGCTTGGTTGATCAGCTCCAGGCGCTGCGGCGAATCGAGCCAGCGCTCCAGGTCTTCGGTGGAGCGGTAACGCAGCACGCAGGTGAATAGCGCCAACCCGCCCTGTTTACTGCGCACCACATCGACGCCGAGGTGCCCGGGACGCTCACCGGCAATACGCACGATGCGTCGCAGCCAGGCTTCGTAGTCGGCTTCAAGCCCGGGTTTTATGCGGTGCTTGACCACCAGGGTCACGACCTCGTCCGGCCCGCCTTGTGCTGTTGAGTCCATCGTGCCCTTCCCCTGGATGCTTGAACGTTCGCGCTAGTGTGCGACGGCCCGATCCAGAAAAATTGCATGCATGTGCTCAGTTCAACAGATGCTTGCAGCGGTCTACACTGGGGATTCATTCACCGGTAAGGTGTGTGAAAACAAGCGCCCATCGACCACGGATAGCGATCATGGCTCAACCAGCAGCTGCAACCGGAACCCTGTGTTCAGAGCGGGAACAGAGGGTCAAGCAATTGATCCTCGCCAATCTTGCTGGCCCCCTGGAGGTGACGGAACTGGCTCGCGCCTGTGAGCTGTCCCGCAGCCATTTCTCCAGGGCCTTCAAGCGCACCACCGGTGTATCGCCCCAGGAATGGATTCGCCAGCAACGCATCAAGCAGGCCAAGGTGCTGATCACCGGCTCCGCCCTGAGCCTGACGCAGATCAGCCAGGAATGCGGGTTCTGCGACCAGGCGCACTTCTGTCACCTGTTCAGCCGCAGCGAAGGCGTGAACCCGATGGCCTGGCGCAAACTTCAGCTGCGCTACCGCCATCATCTGCGGACGGCACAGCTGGCGATCGTCAATCTAAAAGAGACAGTCATTCCGATTTCAGCTTCTTAATCAACCTATCGTTAACCAGTAATCTTCTCCTCACACCGAAGCCCTGCATCTCGCAGCCAGGCTTCCCTTGAGGAGAACACCCCATGCTGACCCTTCGCAAAGCCTCGGAACGCGGCGCCGCCAATCACGGTTGGTTGAAGTCGTTCCACACCTTCTCGTTCGCCAACTACTGGAATCCCAAAGAACAGGGTTTTTCCGACCTGCTGGTGATCAACGATGACCGGGTTGCCGCCGGCAAGGGCTTCGGCCAACACCCGCACCGCGACATGGAGATTTTCTCCTATGTGCTCGAAGGCGCCCTGGAACACAAGGACACCCTGGGCACCGGTTCGGTGATTCGCCCCGGCGACGTGCAACTGATGAGCGCCGGCAGCGGCGTGGCCCACAGCGAGTTCAACCACAGCCACACCCAGGGCGTGCACTTCCTGCAAATCTGGATCGTGCCGGATGTGGCGGGCGCCGAACCGCGCTATCAGCAGGAGCACTTCACCGAGGCGCAGAAACGCGGCCGGTTGCAATTGATCATCTCGCCGGAAGGCACCGACGGCTCCCTCGGCGTGCGCCAGGACGCGCGGGTGTATGCCGGGCTGTTCAACGGCTTTGAAACCGCCAGCCTGCCGCTGGCCCCGGAACGCTACGCCTACATCCATGTGGCGCGGGGCAGCGTTGAAGTCAATGGCCAGCGCTTGCACGAAGGCGACGGCGCCCGAGTGCGCGATGAGCGGGAGATTCACCTGAGCCATGGGGAGGACGCCGAGGTGCTGGTGTTCGACCTGCGCCCTCGGGAACTGCCAGAAATGCCGTGATGAGCGACGCGATGGCCCGGGAAAACGGGCCATCGCTGGCGTCGATAGTCACCATCAGCCCAATGAAGTTCTCTTAAAAAATCTGCCGCGTAACATCGCATCCATACCAACCAACGACTTTCCCGGAGCACACCCTCATGAAACGCCAACTCTTGCTTAGCCTCGCTTTCTCGGTACTTGCTGTAAGCGCCTTTACCCAACCTGCCCTCGCTGAAGGCGGCGCGGATCGCCTGATGGACAGCCGCGTGGCTGAGGGTGGGTCTGACCGTATGCTGGAACGTCGTGTTGCTGAAGGTGGTTCTGATCGCCTGCTGGAACGTCGTGTTGCTGAAGGTGGTGCTGATCGCCTTCAAGAAAACCGTGTAGCTGAAGGTGGCGCTGAGCGTCTTCAAGGCAACCGTGTAGCTGAAGGTGGTGCTGACCGTCTTCAAGAAAACCGTGTAGCTGAAGGTGGCGCTGACCGCCTGATGGAAAACCGCGCGTAACCCCTGTCGTTCGCGGTTCACCCCCAGCCGGCCTGATCAGCCGGCTTTTTTTCGCCTGCTGTTAACTGATCCTCACAAGCGCCACGACCCCTGTGGCGAGGGAGCAAGCTCCCTCGCCACACAAGCTCTCTGGCCATTAGTGAAGTTCACGGTCCAGCCACACCACCGCCTTGCCAATCTGCTGCCGTGCCTCAATCCTCGCGTGCACCTGCTGCACCTCTTCCAGGGCGTAATGCCCTTCGATATCCACCGTCAGCGAACCTTCAAGTATCGCCGCAAACACCGCATTGGCACGCCTCTGCACCGTAGGCCCGTCGGCCATGTGGTCGTTGAGCCGTGGGCGAGTCAGGAACAGTGAACCGGCCTCCCCCAACTCCATCGGATCGAGGTCAGTGATCGAACCGGAGACGTTGCCGTAATTGACGATCAGCCCCCGCGTACGACAGGCCTTGAAGCTTTCACGCAAGGTGGCCTTACCCACCGAATCGAACACCACGTCCACACCCCGCCCCTGCGTTACCTGCAAGACTCGCTCGGCAAACCCGTCGTATGGCCAGGCCTGATCCGCGCCACGCTCAAGGGCAATCGCGCACTTTTCGACGCTGCTGCCGGTGGTGAACACCGTGGCACCGAGCCGATGGGCCATTTGCACCAGCAACTGGCCGATGCTGCCGGACGCGGCATGGATCAGGCAGCTGCTGCCCGCCTGCAACCGCGCAACATCTTCAATCAGGTAGTGAGCCGTGCAGCCCTGGAACATCGCCGCAGCCGCCTGATCGAAGCTGATCGCATTGGGAATTTGCGCCACTCGCGCGGCGGGCACGCTGGCGTATTCGGCGAACGCGCCCCATGAAATGCACCAGGCCACCCGATCACCCGGAGCCAAATGGCTCACGCGCTCGCCCACCGCCACCACCACACCCGCGCCTTCCATACCCAGGGTGCACGGCAGCCGTACCGGGTAGGTCACCGACTTGGCGTACTTGCCCTGGCGGGTGTGAACATCCATGAAATTGATCCCGGCACAGGCCACCTTGACCAGTACATGGCCGGCGGTCACCTGGGGTTTGGGCACATCAAGGCGCAGTTGAACAACTTCCGGGCCGCCGTAGGTTTCAAGGGTGAGGGCTTTCATCGCGGGACAACTCCGTTTGCAGTGGGAATGCGCCATGGTAAAAGGCGCTAATCTGTACGAGAATTCCCCAACACCTCCCACCCTCCGTGCGAAAATAACCCGATGTTCGACTGGCAGGATCTGTATTTCTTCACCGTGCTGGCGCGCACCCAATCACTGTCGGCTGCCGCCCGCGAGCTGCAGGTGGAACACGCCACCGTCGGCCGGCGCGTCGATGCCCTGGAAAAAGCCCTCGGCGTCAAACTGGTAGACCGCCTGCCCCGCAGTCGGCCGCTCACCGAGGAAGGCCGGGCACTGGCGAAATTGGCGTCAGGCATGGGCGACATGGCCACCGAAGTGATGCGCCTGTCCCGCGTGGCCTCGATCGAAGTGGCCGGCACCGTGCGGGTCAGTTGCCCGCCGTCGATTGCCATCCACTGCATCGCGCCCCATGTCGCACGGTTCAGGGCGCAGTATCCCAAGCTGAATATCGTGTTGATGTCCTCGACGACGCTGGCCGCCCTCGACAAAGGCGAAGCCGACATTGCCCTGCGCACGGTGCGTCCCGATGAGGAAGCGCTGGTACGCAGAAAGGTCGGCGCCGTGCGTTTCGGGCTCTATGCCACGCCCGAGCTCAAGCAGTTACCCGCTGAACAGTGGACGTTCATTGCCTATGACGCCACCCGCGACCACCTGCCCCAACAGGCGTGGATGCATCAGGTACGCGGCAACCGCACGATTGCCTTCGCCGCCAGCGACCTGATCACCCAGCAAATGGCCGCCCGGTCCCAGGTGGGTGCGGTGGTGTTGCCCACGCTGGTGGGAGATCACGACGCGGCATTGGTGCGCCTGGCAACGACCACCGAAGGCCCGGTTCGCGATATCTGGCTGACGGTGTATCCGGATATGCGCCGCTCGCCTTCGGTGAAGGTGGTGATGGAGTTTCTGGTGAGCTGCATTGAAGGCGAGCCGCAGTTGCGGCGGTGAGACCGATTACTGCGCGGCGTACTGTTCGTCGCTGACCTGCTCCATCCAGTCCACCACCTTGCCGTCGAGCATTTCGTTGATCGCGATATGGGTCATGGCGGTGTTCGCCGTGGCGCCATGCCAATGCTTGACCCCGGGTGCAATCCATACCGTGTCGCCGGGGCGAATGGCCCGCACGGGCTGGCCCGCATTTGCATTGTTGGTTGACGCGCTGCGTTATCGCGGCTGAAGGAAGTCCGTCAGGGCCGCGCCCAAGCCATCGAACACCACGGCGATGCGCGGGACCTTGCGCATGTCCTGATGCATGGCGATCCACACGTCAACCTTGAAATCCACCTGCGCGGGCAACACCCGCACCAGCCCGTGACGTTGTGCCACCTGGGCTGAACACACGCCGATCCCAAGCCCCGCACGCAGAGCGGCCAACTGCGCGAGGTGATCGTCGGTGCGAATCACCGTACTGGGCGCCGAACAGTCGAAACCGCGCTCACCCAGGAATTCGATCTCCAGCAAGTTGCGGTCCGGCCCGATCAGCGGGTAGCCGTGCAATTGCGCAACGGTGTCCGGCGTGCCCTGCTCTGCCAACAGTTCGGGTGCGGCGTACAACCCTACGTGAAGGTCGCCGACCTTGCGCGCGACCACCGTGGATTCGACCGGGCGACGGATGCGTACGGCGACGTCGGCCTCTTGCCGGGCAAGTGCCTGGAGCCGATTGGATACGCTCAGTTCGATGGCCAATTGCGGATGATCACGGCGCAGGCTGCGCAACATGGGCGGCAGCACTTCAACGCCCAGCAGCTTGCCGCTGGTGAGCCGCACCGTGCCGCCGGCGAGGGCCGTGTCGGCCGAGGCTGCGCGGCTGAAGGCGTTGGCGGCAACGGCCATCGCTTCAACGTGGCTGATCAGGTCCTTGGCCGTGTCGGTGGGCAACAGCCCGGCGGGTGTGCGGATAAACAGGCTGACCCCGACGCTCTGCTCCAGGGCCTCGATCCTTCGCCGCGCGGTGGCCTGGGCGATCCCCAGCAAACGGGCCGCGCCCGACAGGCTGCCGGTGCGCAACACGGCGAGGAAGGCGCGCTGGGTTTCCCATTGGAGTTGCGGGGCGTTCATACATTTCCTGTGAGCCGCTGGGCAGTTTTGGCGGATGTTCTTTGTTCGGAGGCTGCGGCATGCTGGCGAGCATAACCGATGGGGCTTTCGCCCTCACTTTGCACAGGATCGTTTTTGATGACACTCACCGGCCAATGTCGCTGCGCCCGCGTGACCTACACCCTCGATACCGACGCGCCGCTGGCGGTGTATGCCTGCCATTGCCGCCACTGCCAGACCTGGAGCGGCAGCGCGTTTGCCCTGCATGCGCTGTTGCCGGCGGATGCGCTGCGGGTTGAAGGTTCGCTGACGGAATATGCCTATGACGTTGATGGGCAGCGCTCGGAACATCGGTTGTGCGGGGTGTGCCATACGCGGATCTGCAACACCACGACGGCCGCGCCGGGGTTGGTTGTGCTGCGGGTCGGGACACTGGATGAGAGCCCGTCCGTGCAGCCGGTGGCGCATATCTGGCTGCGGCACAAGCAGCCGTGGGTAACGCTGGTGGAGGGTGTTCCGACCTGGCCGGAAAGCCCTACGCCCCAGGCGTTTGCGCAGGCGTTGAGCGTTCCCCTGTAGACATGACTCACACCCACACTGTGGCGAGGGAGCTTGCTCCCGCTGGGTTGCGCAGCAACCCCAAAAGCATTGACCGGCCCATCCTGAAAGACCGCAGCGGCCTACCAGGGGGCGCTTCGCACCCCAACGGGAGCAAGCTCCCTCGCCACATTGGGCTCTGCGTCGATGTTGAGACTCAGCACTTCGCCATTGCGCAACTGCCAGGCGAAGAAGTCTGAAAAGTCATCGCGAACCAGGGCGCGAATCGCCTTGGCCACCACCCCATGAGCAACCCACCTACAACTGCATATCGCCTCCTTGTTCCCTGACGCTGAAAGGCCGCGAACGGCGCACCCGATAAAGGCCTAAGCTAAGATCGAAAAATTATTTATCGAATGTTTTTTAGAACAATAAGCTCACCTTAATCCATTAAGAGTCGAGCACGCCATGCCCCAGTTTTCGCTCCATCGCCTTTTCATCGCAGGCCTTGCCACACTGGGCCTCTGCACCACCCTGAGCACACAAGCCCAGGAAACCGTACGCATCGGTTACCAGAAATCCTCGACCCTGATCACCTTGCTGAAAACCCAGGGCACCCTGGAAAAAGCCCTCAAGGCCGACGGCATCGACGTCACCTGGCACGAGTTCCCCAGTGGCCTGCCGCTGCTGGAAGCACTCAACGTCGGTAACGTGGATATCAGCGCCGACGTGGCCGACACCGTGCCGATCTTCGCCCAGGCCGCCCAGGCCAAGCTCACCTACTTCGCCCAGGAAGCGCCCTCGCCCCAAGCCCAGGCGATCGTGGTGCGCAAGGACTCGCCGATCCAGCAACTGGCGGATTTGAAAGGCAAGAAAATCGCCGTGACCAAGGCCGCCGGCACTCACTATTTATTGATCGCTGCCTTGAACAAGGCGGGGCTGGCCTTCTCCGATATCGAGCCGGCGTACCTGACGCCCGCCGATGGCCGCGCTGCGTTTGAAAACAACAAGGTTGATGCCTGGGTCACGTGGGAACCGTTCCTCACCAGCGTGCAGCGCCAACTGCCCACCCGCACCCTTGCGGACGGTACCGGGCTGGCCAGTTACAAGCGCTATTACCTGACGGGTACGCCCTATGCCCAGGCGCATCCCGAAGTGCTGAAGCTGGTGTACGAGCAGTTGCACCAGGCTGGCGAGTGGGTGAAGAGCCACCCGCGTGATGCCGCGAAAGTGCTGGGGCCATTGTGGGGCAACCTGGATGTGGAGACTGTCGAGGCCGCCAATGCTCATCGCAGTTATGAGGTGCAACCGGTGACGCTGGATCAACTGGGGGAGCAACAGAAGATTGCGGATGCGTTCTTCAAGGCGGGGTTGTTGCCCAAGGCGGTGGATGCGCAGGATGTGCAGGTGTGGAAACCCTGAGGCAGTCAATTGTGGGAGCCGGGCTTGTCCGCGATGCAGACAACTCGGTACTCCAGTCATACCGCGGTGATGCCATCGCAGCCTCGCCAAGGCTCGACAGCTCCCACAGTTGATGTTCAGGGCCTGGACTATCGGCGGTGTCAGCTTTTACGCGTCGCGTCATCCAGCGCAAGGATGGTATGAGCATTGGTCACCGTGGTCGCCAGGGTATTGATCACTCCCGAACGCAACGCCCCCAGCGTCGCCGCCGCCTTGGTGTTTTCACTGGCAATCGCCACCACATCCGGAATCCGAAACAGCTCCTGCACCGTCAACCCGATCACCCGCCCCTGAATCGCGTTGACCGCCGGCTGGCCATGAATGTCGATGAAGTCATAACCCATCATGTCCCCCACGGTGCCGGACAACCGCGCCTGTGCAATTTCCTGGGGCGAAAACCACCCCATGCGCACCATGTTGCTGTTTTCACTCATGTCACCGATGCCGATCAACGCCATGTCCGCACGGCGGGCACGGTCAAGCGTGGAACGCACCGTATCGTTGCTGATCAACACCCCACGCAGTTCCGGATTGGCCACCAGCGCCGGGGCGTACAGGCTTTCACTCTCGCCACCAAACCGCAGGGCCAGGCGCCGGCAAATATGGTCGGGGTTCATGTATTCACCCGCCTTGAGCGAACCGCCAATGGCGCACACAAACGTACAGTTGCGGGTCACCGGCAAAAACACATTATCGGCCACCGCACCGACGTTACGCCCCATGCCGACCGCGACGATCATGCCGTCACTGAGGGTTTTGTTCAGGTAGTTGGCCACCAGGCTCGCCACCGCCGAGCGCTGGGTGTCCGGGTCGCTGTGGTCGACCGCAATCAAGGCGCGGTCCAGTTGGAAGCGCTCCACCAGCGCCTGTTCCAGCTCGTTGTTCATCGCCGGGTGCTGCAACACCCGCACCTCGACAATCCCTTCATCCCGTGCGCGTTTGAGCAGGCGGCTGACTTTTGCCCGGGACAGGTCGAAGCGCTTGGCGATGGCTTCCTGAGTGACGTTCTCAAGGTAATAGAGCATTGCCACTTCGGTCATCAGGTCGATGTCGCTGGCGATGCGCTGGGTACTGTCACTCATGGGCACGGGCTTCCGTTTCGGTGTCAAAGGCGCATTCTCCCGACTCTTGCCCCGTTCCGTCCACTACTGATGCCCGTCACGCTCGATCGCGTTGATGCGGTCGACCTTGGCCCCGGAACGCGCGGCTTCGAACTCCGACTCCAGGAACGACTTGACGATGCTCTTGGCCAGTTCCGCGCCGATCACCCGTGCACCGATGGACAGGATCTGCGCATCGTTGCTCTTGCGTGCCCGCTCCGCCGAATAAGTGTCATGGGCCTGGGCCGCACGAATCCCCAGGACTTTGTTGGCCGAGATGGCCATGCCGATGCCAGTGCCGCACACCAGCACGCCCAAGCGTTGCTCGCCGGCATTGATCGCCGTGGCCACCGCCAGGGCAATGTCCGGGTACAGCACCGGCGCCGTGGAATGGGTGCCGAAGTCCGTCACCGGGTAACCCAGCGCCTCGATATGGCGCTTCAACAGTTCTTTGAGCTCATAACCCGCTTCATCGCATCCGATAGCCACCGGGAAAGGTGTGTTCATGGCGTTTGGCTCCGCTGCCGTTTTGGGTACTGGAGAGTGATCATATGATCACTCGATGAAATTTATCTCAGTCATTTCTCGGATATTCCAGTCGCCCTGTCAAGCAGGATTTAGCTGACCTCCCAGTCAAAGCCCTCTAAACCGGCGCACTTTGCGCAAATCCATCCATTTACAACTTTTCAGTGAAAGAGATTGACTGATCAGAATTTCATTTGATACACATATGCTCACAGCGAAACATGACTGTGCGACCTAATAAGAATTCACAGCACGAGGACACGCCGATGGCCACGCCATTACTGCTCCAGGCTGAACACGTCGCCAAGGCTTACGCCGGGATTCCTGCCCTGCGTGAGGGGCGCCTCTCTCTGCGGGCCGGCAGCGTCCACGCCCTGTGCGGCGGCAATGGCGCAGGCAAATCGACTTTCCTGAGCATCCTGATGGGCATCACCCAGCGTGACGCCGGGACCATCCTGCTCAACGGCTCCCCCGTTCAGTTCAACCGCCCCAGCGAAGCACTCGCGGCGGGGATCGCGATGATCACCCAGGAGCTGGAACCCATTCCCTACATGACCGTCGCCGAAAACATCTGGCTGGGCCGCGAACCGCGCCGCGCCGGCTGCATCGTCGACAGCAAGGAGCTCAACCGGCGCACTCGCGAACTGCTGGAAGGCCTGGAGTTCGACGTCGACGCCACCAGCCCCATGCATCGCCTGAGCGTGGCGCAGATCCAGTTGGTGGAGATCGCCAAGGCATTCAGCCACGACTGCCAGGTGATGATCATGGACGAGCCCACCTCGGCCATCGGCGAGCGTGAGGCCGAAACCCTGTTCAAGGCCATCCGCCGCCTCACCGCCCGTGGTGCCGGCATCATCTATGTGTCGCACCGCCTCAGTGAACTGGCGCAGATTGCCGACGACTACAGCATCTTTCGCGACGGCGCCTTCGTTGAGACCGGGCGCATGGCCGATATCGACCGCGCCCACCTGGTGCGCGGCATCGTCGGCCAGGAACTGACCCGCATCGACCACAAGGTCGGCCGCGAATGCGCCGCCGAATGCTGCCTGGACGTCGACAGCCTGAGCCGCGCCGGCGAGTTCCAGGACATCAGCCTGCAACTGCGCCAGGGCGAGATTCTCGGCATCTACGGGCTGATGGGCTCGGGCCGCAGCGAATTCCTCAACTGCATCTACGGCCTCACCACGCCGGACTCCGGCAGCGTGACCCTGCAAGGCAAACCGATGCCCATCGGCCTGCCCAAGGCAACGATCCAGGCCGGCATGTCACTGGTCACCGAAGACCGCAAGGACAGCGGCCTGGTGCTCAGCGGCAGCATCCTCTCGAACATCGCATTGTCGGCGTACAAGCAGCTGTCGAGCTGGTCGCTGATCAATGCCCGCAAGGAAAACCAACTGGCCCAGGACATGGTCAAGCGCCTGCAGATCAAGACCACCTCCCTGGACCTGCCGGTGGAATCCATGAGCGGCGGCAACCAGCAGAAAGTAGTGCTCGCCAAATGCCTGTCGACCCAGCCGATCTGCCTGCTGTGCGATGAGCCGACCCGGGGCATCGATGAAGGCGCCAAGCAGGAGATCTATCACCTGCTGGACCAGTTCGTGCGCGCCGGCGGCGCGGCAATAGTGGTGTCGTCCGAAGCCCCTGAATTGCTGCACCTGAGTGACCGTATTGCCGTGTTCAAAGGCGGAAGGCTGGTGACCATCAGCAGCGATACCGCCCTTTCCCAGGAAGCCTTGCTGAGTCTTGCCTCATGAATGCCAAATCACTTTCTACACCTGCAGCCGCCCCCGTCACGACCGCACCCCGCAGCCGCCTGCGCCTGTCCCTCGACCGCTTCGGCCTGCCGCTGGTGTTCATCCTCCTGTGCCTGGTGATGGCCTTCGCCAGCGAATACTTCATGACCTGGCGCAACTGGATGGACATCCTGCGCCAGACCTCGATCAACGGGATCCTCGCCGTGGGCATGACCTACGTGATCCTGACCAAGGGCATCGACCTGTCGGTGGGCTCGATCCTGGCGTTTGCCGGGCTGTGCAGCGCCATGGTCGCGACCCAGGGGTATGGCGTGCTGGCGGCGGTCAGCGCCGGGATGTTCGCCGGGGCGATGCTCGGAGTGGTGAACGGCTTTATGGTGGCCAACCTGTCGATCCCGCCCTTTGTCGCGACCTTGGGCATGTTGAGCATTGCCCGGGGCATGACCTTCATCTTGAACGACGGCAGCCCGATCACTGACCTGCCCGACGCCTACCTGGCGCTGGGTATTGGCAAGATCGGCCCTATCGGTGTGCCGATCGTGATCTTCGCCGTGGTCGCGCTGATCTTCTGGATGGTGCTGCGCTACACCACCTACGGCCGTTATGTGTACGCGGTGGGTGGCAACGAGAAGAGCGCGCGCACCTCCGGGATCGGCGTGCGCAAGGTGATGTTTTCGGTGTACGTGGTCTCGGGCCTGCTCGCCGGGCTGGCCGGTGTGGTGCTGTCGGCGCGCACCACCTCTGCCCTGCCCCAGGCCGGCACCTCGTATGAGCTGGATGCGATTGCCGCCGTGGTAATCGGCGGCACCAGCCTGTCGGGCGGTACCGGCACGATTGTCGGCACGCTGTTTGGCGCATTGCTGATCGGCGTGATCAACAACGGCCTGAACCTGCTCGGCGTGTCCTCCTATTACCAGCAGGTCGCCAAGGGCCTGATCATCGTGTTCGCAGTGCTGATTGACGTGTGGCGCAAGAAGAAACGCTAGTTCTGAAAACTACCACTACAACAATAACGGAGTTCTCTCATGAAACCTGGTACGACTTTGGCCGCCGTCGCGGCACTCTCCCTGCTCGCCAGCAGTGTCACCCTGGCCGCCGATGGCAAGACCTACAAGATCGGCGCCGCCGTGTACGGGCTCAAGGGCCAGTTCATGCAGAACTGGGTGCGCGAGCTGAAGGAACACCCCGCAGTCAAGGACGGCACCGTGCAGTTGACCGTGTTCGACGGCAACTATGACGCACTGACCCAGAACAACCAGATTGAAAACATGGTGACCCAGCACTACGACGCGATCCTGTTTGTGCCGATCGACACCAAGGCCGGCGTCGGCACCGTGAAGGCCGCCATGAGCAATGACGTGGTGGTGATCGCCTCCAACACCAAGGTGGCGGACGCCAACGTGCCTTATGTTGGCAACGATGACGTGGAAGGCGGTCGCCTGCAGGCCCAGGCCATGGTCGACAAACTCAAGGGCCGCGGGAACGTGGTGATCATCCAGGGCCCGATTGGCCAGTCGGCGCAGATCGACCGCGAAAAGGGCGAGATGGAAGTACTGGGCAAGCACCCGGACATCAAGATCATCGAGAAGAAAACCGCCAACTGGGACCGCGCCCAGGCCCTGGCCCTGACTGAAGACTGGCTGAACGCACACCCCAAGGGCATCAACGGGGTGATCGCGCAGAACGACGACATGGCCCTCGGTGCGGTGCAGGCGTTGAAGTCCCATGGGCTGACGTCCAAGGATGTGCCGGTGACGTCCATCGACGGCATGCCGGATGCGATCCAGGCGGCGAAGAAAGATGAAGTGACCACCTTCCTGCAGGACGCCCAGGCCCAGTCCCAAGGCGCGCTGGATGTGGCGCTGCGGGCGCTGGCCGGCAAGGATTACAAGCCGCAGTCGGTGATCTGGGAACGTTATGGCAAGGACGTGAAATGGGGTGACGGCACCGCCAGGAACTACATCCTGCCGTGGGTGCCGGTGACCAATGCGAATGCGGATGCGCTGTATCAGCAGGTGAGCGGTACGAAGTAAGTTTTGACTTGAAACCCGGTCAAGTGTGGGAGCGGGCTTGCTCGCGAAAGCGGTGGATCATTCAACAGATGTGCCACCTGATACACCGCTTTCGCGAGCAAGCCCGCTCCCACATTGGATCTCCACCGATCTGAAAAATGGAGTCATGTTCATGTCTGGATTCTGGAATCAAGCCTTCGACCTCACCGGCCGCTGCGCCGTGATCACCGGCGGGGCCGCCGGGATCGGTCTGGCTTGTGCCAGCCTGCTGGTGGAACGCGGCGCGCGGGTGGCCCTGCTGGACCGCGACCCGGCCGTGGTCGAAGTCGCCGCCAGCCTCGGCGCCGGGAACATCGGCATCGCCGTGGACCTGCGCCAACTCGACCAGGTGCACAGCACCGTCGATTACGTATTCGATCACTTCAAACGCCTGGATTACCTGGTCAACAGCGCCGGCGTGGCCCTGCTGGACAAGGCCCTGGACGTCAGTGAAAACGCCTGGGACACCACTCTCGACATCAACCTCAAGGCCAGTTTCTTCGTGGCCCAGGCCTGCGCCAGGCACATGCTTGCCCAGGGCAGCGGGCGCATCGTCAACCTCGCCTCCCAAGCGGCAGTGATCGGCCTGGACCGTCACGTCGCGTACTGCGCCAGCAAGGCCGCCGTGGTCGGCATGACCAAGGTGCTCGCCATGGAATGGGCGCCGCATATCAACGTCAACGCCATCTCCCCGACCATCGTCGAAACCGCCCTCGGTAAAAAGGCCTGGGCGGGCGAGCTGGGGGAACGGGCCAAATTGCAGATCCCGGCGGGCCGCTTTGCCCAGCCGGAAGAAATCGCCGGGCTGGCGTTGTACCTGCTCAGCGACGCCGCACAGATGATCACCGGGGAAAACGTGGTGATCGACGGTGGCTACAGCATCCAGTAATTGATCTTTTGTCGTGAGGTTTATCGTCATGTCTACCGTTACCGAACGCACTGCCGAACAACTGTCCCCCGTCATTCCGAAAACCATGCAGGCCGTGGTCTGTCACGGCCCCGAAGACTATCGCCTGGAGACCGTCGATGTGCCGACGCCCGGCCCCGACGAGATCCTCACCAAGGTCGAGCTGTGCGGCATCTGCATGGGCGACATCAAGACCTACCGCGGCGCGCCCTCGTTCTGGGGCGACGCCGAGCAGCCGCGCTACGTGAAGCCGCCGATGATTCCCGGCCACGAGTTTGTCTGCCGCGTGGTCGCCCTCGGCCCTGGCGCGGAAAAGCGCGGGGTGAAGGTCGGCGACCGGGTGATTTCCGAACAGATCGTGCCGTGCTGGGGCTGCCGCTTCTGCAACCACGGCCAGTACTGGATGTGCCAGAAACACGACTTGTACGGCTTCCAGAACAACGTCCAGGGCGCCATGGCCCAGTACATGATCTTCACCAAGGAAGGCATCATCCACAAAGTACCGGACTCGATTGCCCCGGACGAAGCCATCCTGATCGAACCCCTGGCCTGCTCGCTGCACGCGGCGGAACGGGCGAATGTGGATTTCGACGACATCGTGGTGGTGGCCGGCGCCGGCACCCTGGGCCTGGGGATCATCGGTGCGGTGCGCATGCGCAACCCGAAAAAACTCATCGTGCTCGACATGAAACCCGAACGCGCTGCCCTCGCCCTGCGCATGGGTGCGGATGAAGTGTGGAACCCGGCTGAAGTCGACGTGATGGCGAAGATTCGCGAGATCACCGACGGCTACGGTTGCGACATTTACATCGAAGCCACCGGGCACCACAAGGCGGTGAACCAGGGCCTGGCGATGTTGCGCAAGCTGGGGCGCTTCGTGGAATTCAGCGTGTTCAACGACGAGGCCACGGTGGACTGGTCAATCATCGGTGACCGCAAGGAACTGGACGTGCTGGGCTCGCACCTCGGCCCCTACATGTACCCGCGCGCCATCGACTTTATCGGCAACCGCAAGATCGACATGCGCGACGTGGTGACCCACAAGTTTGCCCTGGCGGACTTCAAGGAAGCGTTTGCGGTGATGGAGCGCGGGGACAAGTCGCTTAAAGTCGTCCTGGAACCCTGATTGGCCCAATAACACAAAACCCTGCGGGCGCCGGGCTTAGGCTTTTTGTGGGAGCTGGCTTGCCTGCGATGCAGACGCCTCGGTCTATCTGTGACACCGAGCCGATGCAATCGCAGGCAAGCCAGCTCCCACAAAAGCCCCCGGCTCCCACACCAAGAACAAGAACACAGGAAACCGCGTTATGAATCGAGTGATAAACGATCCGGACCAGGTGGTGGAGGACATGCTGCGGGGTATTCTGGTCGCGCACCCCGAGCTGCGCCAATACGAAACCAATCCACGGGTGATCGGCAAGGCCAAGCCATCGCCACAAGGCCGCGTGGGCATCGTGACCGGCGGCGGTTCCGGCCATGAACCGGCCTTCCTTGGCTACGTCGGCCCCGGCCTGGTAGACGCCGTGGCCGTCGGCGAAATCTTCTCCTCGCCCACCGCCAAAAGCTTCTTCGACGCCTTCCGTGCCGCCGACCACGGCGCCGGGGTGGCGTGCCTGTACGGCAACTATGCCGGCGACAACATGAACGTGAAGCTAGCGATGAAGATGGCCGCCAGCAAGGACATGCGCATCCGCACCGTGGTCGCCAACGACGACGTGGCCTCGGCGCCCAAGGCCGACATCGCCAAGCGTCGCGGCGTGGCAGGCGAGATCTTCATGTGGAAGGTCGGCGGTGCGGCCGCGGCCCAGCATTACGACCTGGACGGGGTGATTCGTGTCGCCCAGAAAGCGGTCGACAACTGCCGCTCCATCGGCATCGGCCTCACGCCCTGCACCATCGCAGCGGTGGGCAAGCCGAACTTCCAGATTCCCGACGGGCAGATGGAATTGGGCATCGGCCATCACGGCGAGCCTGGCATTGAAGTCATCCCGATCGAATCCGCCGAGGCCATGGCGGCCCGCATGCTCGCACCGATCCTCGCCGACCGCGACTTCAGCCAGGACGACAGCGTGGTGGTGCTGGTCTCGGGCCTGGGTGCGACGCCGGTGATGGAACTTTACATTTTCTACGCCGAGGTTGAACGTCAGCTGCAAGCCAGGGGCTTGAAGATTCACCGCTGCTACGTGGGCAACTACTTCACCTCCCTGGAAATGATGGGCGTGACCCTGACCTTGCTGGGCCTGGACGCCGAGCTGAAATCCCTGATCGACCAACCTTGCCGTTCCATCGGCATGACCCAGGCGGAATAAACATGAGCCAGCATTTCTCCACCCACGACGGCAGCGCCATCGTCGCCGACCTGGTCAGCGTGATCGTTGCCAACCGCGAGTACCTGAGCGAAGTCGACGGCGCCATTGGCGATGGCGACCACGGCATCAACATGGCCAAGGGGTTCGCCCATTGCGGGCGCACCATTGAAGGCCGCCAGCTGACCCTGGCCGAAGCCCTGGATGAGTTGACACTGAGCCTGATGGAAGGCATCGGCGGCTCCATGGGGCCGTTGTATGGCAGCCTGTTTATCGGCATGGCGGATGAGGTGCGCGGCAGCGAACAGATTGACGCGGCGACCTTTGCACATTTGCTGCGGGGCGGGCTGACCTCGTTGCAGGACATCACCGAAGCCGGCGTGGGTGACAAGTGTTTGATGGACACCTTGATTCCGGCGGTGGAGGCGTTTGAACAGGCCCATGGGTCAGGAGCGTCATTCAGCGATGCGCTGGAGGCGATGAAAAGTGCTGCTTCGCGGGGGCGGGATTCCACCAGGGATCTGGTGGCGAAGATTGGGCGTGCCAGCCGCCTGGGCGAGCGCTCGTTGGGTGTACTGGATGCCGGAGCGGTATCGTGCTGCTTGATACTGACGCGATTGGCGGATTCGGTTCAACCGCGGTTGGTGTAGTGCTTGAAATGACCCCTTCGCGAGCAAGACCGCTCCCACCTTCGACCGAGTTCCATCTTTGGAATGCCGTCGAAGGTGGGAGCGGGCTTGCTCGCGAAGGCAGCAACACACTTAACCCGTGAAGCACCTAACCCGCCGCGATCAAACCTTCAACCTGGCTACCTGCTTCACCTGCTCTATATACCGCGCCACCGCCGGCGCCTTTTCAAAGCGCCGGTAAATCAGCGACAACCAGGACGACGCCTCGCTGCCTTCAATGCTGCGGTACACGACATTCGGCAAGCTCACATGCCCCACCACCGACTCCGGCACCACCGCCACGCCCTGCCCCAGTGACACCAACGCAATCACCGCCACCAACCCACCCGGCTGCGGCCCCAGTCGCGGCGCATAACCACCCTGCGCTGCCACGTGCAGCGTGCCGCTGATCTGCTCGGGCAAGATAAACGTCTCGTTCTGCAGATGCTCGCAACCGATTGCCTTCAACCCCAGCAGCCACGAATCCTGGGGCAACGCCAGCACAAACCCTTCACTGCTCAACCGCACCGCTTCGACCCCATCAGGCAAGGTCATCGGCGAACGAATGTAACCAATGTCGAAACGCCCCTCCGCCACCAGCCCCGGCAACGCCGCCATGGGGCTCTCACGCACGCTGAGGCTCACGTCCGGGCAGTCCGCGCAGAACGACTGCACCTGGCGCTGCAACAACCCCGAATACACCGCCGACGCCACATAACCCAGCTCGATATGACCGATCTCGCCACGCCCGGCGCGCTGGGCATTGCGTTGGGCAAACTCGAACTGGCGCACGGTGGCCTCTGCCTCGATCAGCAAGGCCGCGCCCGCCTCGGTCAGGCTGACCTCGCGCTGGCGGCGGATAAACAAGCGCGTACCGAGGGTGGCTTCCATGTCCTGGATCTGCCGGCTCAGGGTCGGCGGCGCGATACCCAGCTGTTCGGCAGCACGGGTGAAATTGCGTTGCCGGGCAACCGCCAAGAAGTAGCGGAAATGACGTATTTCCATCACAGGATTAGCTCAAAGGTAATGAAGTTCTGTATGGCGCCTAACAAGGACGCCACCTGCCGGGGATAAGCTCGCGGTACGTTCACAGTAGAGAGGCTTTCCCATGTTCGTCAAATCATTGGTCCTGGTGCTTGCCGGTCTTTGCACCGTGCCCGCAGCGCTGGCCGCAGAAGCCCCGGCAAGCATTGCCCACAAGGCAATCCTGAGCCTGGCAACGGCCCAGCAGATCGCCGCACACGCGCGCAAGGTCGCCGCCGACAAGGGCTGGCCCTGCGCCGTAGCCATCGTCGATGACGGTGGCTGGCCGATCCTGACGCTGCGCATGGATGGCGCTCCCGTGGTGGCCGGTATTGAGCTGGCCCAGGGCAAGGCGCGCACTTCCGCGCTCTTCAAGCGGCCGTCCGGGGATCTGGAAAACGCCATCAACAATGGCCGCCCGGCAGCCATCACCGCCGGCCTGTTGATGATGAAGGGCGCCCAGCCAATCATCCTTGAAGGCCAGGTAGTGGGCGCCATCGGCATCAGCGCAGATACTCCGGCCCACGATGACGAGATCGCCCTCGCGGCGGTGGCTTCGGTGCAGCCATGAGCAAGGTCAGCCCGCGCCTGACACTGCTGACCGCCTCCGGGGTCTGTTCGCTGATCGTGCTCGACACCAATATCGTCGCCGTGACCCTGCCGAGCATCGCCCGGGACCTGGGGGCGAATTTTGCCGATATCGAATGGGTGGTCAGCGCTTATATGCTGGCCTTCGCCGCCCTGCTATTGCCGGCCGGAAGCATTGCCGACCGCTTTGGCCGCAAGAAGACCCTGGTCTGGGGCCTGGGTATTTTCATCCTCGCCTCCCTCGGCTGCGGTGCGGCGCCGAATGCGTTGTTCCTGGATATCGCTCGCGCCGTCAAAGGTGTCGGCGCAGCGCTGCTGCTGACCTCGGCCCTGGCCTCCATCGGCCATACCTTCCATGACGAAGTGGAACGCGCCAAGGCCTGGGCCTTCTGGGGCGCGTGCATGGGCGTGGCGATGACCGCCGCGCCGACCCTCGGCGGGTTGATTACCCAGTACCTGGGCTGGCGCTGGATTTTCTATCTGAATTTGCCGGTCGGCCTGGTGCTGATGGGACTGGTGCTGCGCGCGATTCCGGAATCCCGCGATGCCCAGGCTGCAAGGCTCGACCCTTGGGGCAGCCTGAGTTTCAGTGCCAGCCTGCTGTGCCTGATCTGGGGCTTGATCGAAGCCAACCGTATCGGCTGGGACAACCCGCTGACTTACGCGCGGCTGCTGGGAGGCGCTGCGTTGCTGGGTGTTTTTGTACTCGCCGAACGCCTGCAACAGCGGCCCATGGTCGACCTGCAACTGTTCAGGCACCCGCGCTTTATCGGCGCACTGCTGGGGATGTTCGCCTACGCCGGCTGTGCCCAGGTGATGATGACGCTGCTGCCGTTTTACCTGCAAAACGGCCTGGGGTTCTCCGCGATTGCCTCCGGGCTGGGCATGTTGCCGTTTGCCTTGACCATGTTGATTTGTCCGCGGATAGGCGCACGCCTGGCCGGCCGCTTTGCCCCGGCCACTCTGATGGCGACGGGGCTGGCGTTGGTGGGGTGCGGCAACCTGCTGAGTGCCTGGGCGGTCAATATCGGCGGCTATCTGCCGTTCGCCCTGGCGATTGCCGTCACGGGGGCCGGCGCGGGATTGCTCAATGGCGATACGCAGAAAAACATCATGGCTTGCGTGCCACGGGACCGCGCGGGGATGGCGTCGGGCATGAGCACCACCATGCGCTTCAGCGCGATCATGTTGGCGATCGGGGTGTATGGGGCGTTGTTGAGCAGCCATAGCGAACAGTTGCTGCACACGAGCATCGGCTCCCAGTGGCAGGAACAGGCGGCAGGGATTGCTTCACGGGTAGTGGCTGGCGATATGCCGGCGGCCATGGCGTTGCTGCCCGAGTCAGCACGGGACACGGTGCAGCCACTGGCGCGGCAGGCGTTTGTCGGTGGGTTCAGCGTGGTGTTGTGGGTGGCGGGGTTGTTGGGTTTGCTGGGGGCGCTGGTGGTGGGCTCGTTGATGCGGCACCCCATACCGGCGGTGCCGCAGGCCTCACTACTAGCTCGGTAATGTGACCAACACAAAACCAATGTGGGAGCGGGCTTGCTCGCGAAGGCGGTGTGTCAGTCACAGATGTATTGACTGACACACCGCCTTCGCGAGCAAGTCGAATCGTCGCACCGCCGCTCCCACATTTTGATCTTCGAACGTCACCTGGAATTGTTACCAGAAACGCTGCTGGGTCAGGCGACTCCACCAGGTCAGCAGCACCCGGTCGACCGAACCGCTGGCCGCCAGGCCCACCCGCTCCTGCAGGCTTTTACGCTCGGCATAGTGCAGGTGGAACACCTCGGCGGTCTTGGCCTTGGTCGCCAGGTATTCGTCGCTGGTTTGCAGCTGGTCCACCAGTTGCTTGTCCAGCGCCGCGACACCCAGCCAGACTTCGCCGGTGGCCACGTCATCAATCGCCAGCTGCGGGCGGTAGCGCGACACGAAGTTCTTGAACAGTTGATGGGTGATGTCCAGGTCTTCCTGGAACTTCTCGCGGCCCTTCTCGGTGTTTTCGCCAAACACGGTCAGGGTGCGTTTGTATTCACCGGCGGTCAGCACTTCGAAGTCGATGTCGTGCTTCTTCAGCAGGCGGTTGACGTTGGGCAACTGCGCCACCACGCCAATCGAGCCAAGGATGGCAAACGGTGCGCTGATGATCTTCTCGCCGATGCACGCCATCATGTAGCCGCCGCTGGCCGCGACCTTGTCGATGCACACGGTCAACGGCACGCCCGCCTCGCGGATACGCGCCAGTTGCGACGACGCCAGGCCGTAGCTGTGAACCATGCCGCCGCCGCTTTCAAGGCGCAGCACCACTTCGTCCTTGGGTGTGGCCAGGCTCAGCAGTGCCGTGATTTCATGGCGCAGGCTTTCAGTGGCCGAGGCCTTGATGTCGCCGTCGAAATCCAGCACGAACACCCGTGGCTTGGCTTCTGGCTTCTTCTTGCCCTTCTTCTTTTCGGCCTTGCCTTCAGACTTGCGCAGGGCCTTGAGCTGGTCCTTGTCGAGCAGGGTCTGCTCCAGGCGCTCACGCAAACCCTTGTAGAAGTCATTGAGCTTGCTGACCTGCAACTGGCCGGCAGCTTTGCGGCGGCCTTTGCTGCGCAGTGCGGCGAAACTGATCAGCACCACCAGGATGGCGACGACCAGGGTGACGGTTTTAGCCAGGAAAGTAGCGTACTCGGCCAGAAAATCCATGTGACTCCTTACAAGTGCAGTGCGCCAGGCGCGGATTGTCCAAGCATACCGACGCCACCGCCACGGGGCCAGTGATCAAACCGCCAGCAGCGGGCCTCTAACGACCTTTTAAAACAAGCGTATGTTTTTTCATTGACAGCTTCCCGGCATCCTCATAACCTCGCCAGACTTTCAACGTACCGGGAAAACGGACGTGGGCAGCATCTACCTGATTCGACATGGCCAGGCCTCCTTCGGTGCAGACGACTACGACGTGCTGTCGCCCATCGGTGTGCAACAGGCGCAAGTGCTGGGCCGCCACCTGGCGGAACTGGGCCTGAGCTTCGACCGCTGCGTGTCGGGCGACCTGCGCCGCCAGCAGCACACTGCTACCGCCGCCTTCGAACAATACAGCGCCCTCGGCCTGCCGGTACCCACGCTGGAAATCGACAGCGCGTTCAACGAGTTCGACGCCGAGGCGATCATCCGCGCCCTGCTCCCGGACCTGCTGCACAGCGAACCCGAAGCCCTGCATATCCTGCGCAACGCCGCGCAAAACCGTGGCGAATTCCAGCGCATCTTTTCCCTGATCATCGAACGCTGGCTGGCCGGCACCTACGACCCGCCGGGCCTGGAAAGCTGGCTGGGATTTGTCGAACGTGTTCAGGGTGGCCTGCAACGCCTCCTCGAAGCCGCCGACAACCGTGACAAGATCGCCGTGTTCACCTCCGGCGGCACCATCACGGCCCTGCTCCACCTGATTACCCGAATGCCTGCCGCACAGGCCTTCGAACTGAACTGGCAAATTGTTAACACCTCGCTCAACCAGCTGAAATTCCGTGGTCGCGAGGTGGCACTGGCTTCCTTCAACAGCCATACCCACTTGCAACTGTTGAAGGCGCCGCAGCTCATCACTTTCCGATGAATTGCGGCCAACCGTGACCCCAAGGTCACTGGACTCACCATAAAAGGATCGAAACCATGACTGACGTAGCTAAAGCCGTAGAAGCAATGAAAGCCAAATTCAACCCAGCCGCTGCCGACGGCCTGGACCTGGTGTTCGGTTTCCGTATCGACGACACCCAGAACTTCTCGCTGGTCGTGAAAAACAACACCTGCGAACTGCTGGAAGGTGAAAACCCGGACGCCCAAGTCACCCTGGTGATGGACGGCGACACCATGAAAGGCATCGTCAGCGGCGAAACCGACGGCATGCAGGCATTCATGGGCGGCAAACTGCGCACTGAAGGCGACATGATGCTGGCCATGAAATTGAGCGAGCTGTTCCCGGCCTGATCAGGGCAACCCTGGCAAG
>NZ_JACAPY010000021.1:0-115199 GCF_013385455.1 Pseudomonas sp. G1002 | reverse complement strand
GCCCGCTCCCACATTTTGATTGTGCTGTTTTCAGGTTTTTGGCTGCAACAACAGCGCCACCAACGCACTCCACCCTGTCTGATGCGAAGCCCCCAACCCCCGCCCGGTCTCGCCATGAAAATACTCATGGAACAACACCAGGTCGCGGCTCGCCGGGTCCGCCTCCAACTGTGTATACCCCACCATCGACGGCCTTGAACCGTTCTCATCCCTCAGAAACAGGCTCGTCAACCGCTGGCTCAGCCCCTGCGCAACCTCCTCCAGCGACGCCAGATACCCACTCCTCGCCGGATACTCCACCGAGAAATTATCCGCGTAGTAGCGGTGAAACTCCCGCAGCGACTCAATCAGCATGTAGTTGACCGGCATCCACAACGGCCCGCGCCAGTTGGAGTTACCGCCGTACAGCCGCGAATCGGACTCCGCCGGCTCATAGCGGGCACACAGGGTATTGCCATTCATCTTCAGCGCCAGCGGTTCCTCGGCGAACGCTTTCGACAGCGACCGCACCCCAAAGGTGGAGAGAAACTCCGACTCATCCAGCATCCGCCGCAGCAAATCCTTGGTCCGCTCCCCCCGCAACAGCGCCAGCAGCAGGCGATTACCCTGCCCCGGCTCGTTCCAGCGCGACACCAGCTTGGCCAGGTCCGGCCGGTGTTTCATAAAACCCAGCAATCGCTCGCGCAACCCCTCCAGCCCTTCGTGCTCGCGCTGCTCCAGCACCAGCACCGCAAACAGCGGCATCAGGCCGACGATGGAGCGCAGGCGCACCGGTTCGCTTTCACCGCCAGGCCGATGCAGCACGTCATAGAAAAACTGGTCCTGCTCATCCCACAAGCCTTCATCGCCATTGTCGACGCGGTTGATCGCCCCGGCGATGTACAGGAAGTGCTCGAAGAATTTCACCGCAATATCCACATACACCACGTTACGCTTGGCCAGCTCCAGGCCGATGCGCATCAGGTCCAGGGCATAGGCGGCCACCCAGGCAGTGCCGTCCGCCTGGTCCAACTGATAACCCGGCGGCAAATCAGCCGAGCGATCAAACAGCGCAATGTTGTCCAGCCCGAGAAACCCACCCTGGAACAGGTTGCGGCCCTCGGCGTCCTTGCGGTTGACCCACCAGGAAAAATTCAGCAGCAGCTTGTGGAAGATCCGCTCCAGGAAATCCATGTCGCCCACGCCATTCAGCGCCTTGTCCTGCTGATACACCCGCCAACTGGCCCAGGCATGCACCGGCGGGTTGGCGTCGTCAAAACGCCACTCGTAGGCCGGCAACTGACCGTTGGGGTGCATGAAGCGGTCTTTCACCAACAGCAACAGTTGCTGCTTGGCATAACCGGGGTCGATCAGGGCAACGGCTACCGCCTGGAACCCCTGGTCCCAGGAGGCATACCACGGATATTCCCAGGTGTCGGGCATCGAGAGAATGTCGAAATTCGACAAGTGCCGCCAATGGGTATTACGGATATGCAAACGCTCGGGCGGCGGCGCGGGCTGGGCCGGGTCGCCGTCGAGCCATTGATTCACGTCGAAGTAATACAGCTGCTTGGACCACAACAACCCCGCCAGAGCCTGGCGCTGCACGTTGCGTGCGTCTTCATCGGCGATGCCCTGCTGCAGCGCCGCATAGAAATCATCAGTCTCCTGACGGCGTTCTTCGAACAGCTTGCGCGCATTGATCCACGGCGCCTCCGCCGGGGCGAAGCGCAGGTACAGGGTTTTGCTTTCCTGGCCCGCCAGTTCCAGGATGAAACGCGCGGCCACTTTCGTGCCCGAATCCCGGCGAATCGCCGATTCCAGGCCCGTAGTCACATAGTCGTTGATCCCGTCCTTGAACGGCCCCGGCGCCGGTTGCCCGTCCAGCCTGGGGTAGTTGGTTTCGTTCTCGCAGAACAGCCATTCCACCCCGTCCTGGCCCCAGGCACTGAGGTGGCGATCGAACAGCTCATGGTGCCGCGCCACCACCTGTTCGCCCTCCAGGCGCAACTCGGGCCTGGGCGCATCGTGGGTCCAACTCCAGTCGTTGCGCGCCCACAGGTGCGGCAACACCTGCAGGCGTGTGGGTTGGTCTGAACGGTTGTGCACGGTAATGCGCATGAACACATCATCGGGCTGGTGCTTGGCGTATTCGACGGTGACATCGCAATAGCGGTTGTCTTCGAAAACCCCGGTATCGAGGATCTCGTATTCGGCATCTCCAAGGCCACGGCGGGCGTTCTCGGTGATCAGGTCATCGTAGGGAAAGGCCGCGTGAGGGTATTTGTAGAGCATGCGCATGTAGGCATGGCTCGGCACGCCATCGACGAAAAAGTACAGTTCCTTGACGTCTTCGCCGTGGTTGCCCTCGGCGTTGTTCAGGCCGAACAGGCGCTCCTTGATGATCGCGTCGCGCTCGTTCCACAGCGCCAGGCCCAGGCACCAGCGCTGGGCCTTGTCGCTGAAGCCCGCCAGGCCATCCTCGCCCCAGCGGTAGGCGCGGCTGCGGGCATGTTCGTGGGGGAAGTAGCGCCAGGCATCGCCGTCGGCGCTGTAGTCTTCGCGCACCGTGCCCCATTGCCGTTCGCTCAGGTAGGGGCCCCAGTCACGCCAGCGTTCGCCGTCAGGTTTGGCCAGGCGCTGGCCTTCAATCGTTTCCAGAATGTTCGTCGCAGGCTGTGCCGTCATCGAGTCTTCCGTCGCGTTCAGAGGTGACGGCCAGTGTAGAGCCCTTCGACGGTGAGATGCACGTGAAGCTGACGTCATCCAGCTCATTCATTTGCAGAATGAAGTCCAGAGGAATCTTCGTTTGCAAGGCGCCGGCAGGCCCAACAAAATCAGGCATCCGTGCTTTTCCTCTCTATAGCCGCCAGGAATTTTTCTATGCCCACCGTCAGCCCTGACGAGATTCGCAAAGGCTTCTCCAAAGCCATGTCCGACATGTACCGCGATGAAGTGCCGCTGTACGGAGCGTTGATGGAACTGGTGGCCGAGACCAATGCCCACGTGCTCGACACCGACGCAGGGCTGGCTCATCAACTGCAACGCACCGGGGAAATCCAGCGCCTGGACAGGGAGCGCCACGGCGCCATCCGCCTGGGCACCGCTGAAGAACTGGCGACCATCAGCCGCCTGTTTGCGGTGATGGGCATGCAGCCGGTGGGCTATTACGACCTCACGCCGGCCGGGGTACCGGTGCACTCCACCGCCTTTCGCGCCGTGCATGAAAGCGCCCTGCAAACCAGCCCGTTCCGGGTGTTCACTTCGCTGCTGCGCCTGGAGCTGATCGAAAACCCGGAACTGCGGGCCTTCGCCCAGTCAGCCCTGGCCAAGCGTTCGATCTTCACCCCACGCGCCCTTGAGTTGATCCAGCAAGCCGAAGCCGACGGCGGCCTCGATGCCGCCCATGCCGAAGAGTTTATCCAGCAAGCCCTGGAAACCTTCCGCTGGCACCACACCGCCACCGTCACGGCCGCGCAATACCAGCAACTGAGCGACCAGCACCGGCTGATCGCCGACGTGGTCGCCTTCAAGGGCCCGCACATCAACCACCTGACACCGCGCACCCTGGACATTGACCAGGTGCAGGCTGCAATGCCCGGCAAAGGCATCACCCCCAAGGCGGTGATCGAAGGCCCGCCCCGCCGCCAGTGCCCGATACTGCTGCGCCAGACCAGCTTCAAGGCCCTGGATGAAGCCATTGCCTTTACCGATGCCAAGGGCAGCCACAGCGCGCGCTTTGGTGAAATCGAACAACGCGGCGTGGCGCTGACCCCCAAGGGCCGCGCGCTGTACGACCAATTGCTGAATGCCGCACGGGATGAATTGGGCGCGTTTCCGAATGAGGCCAATGCCGGGCGCTACACCGAATTGATGGAGCAACACTTCCAGGCGTTCCCCGACAATCACCGCGAGATGCGCGAACAGGAGCTGGCGTACTTCCGCTATTTCGTAACCGAGAAAGGCTTGGCCGCCCAGGACAAGTTTAAAACCCTGGACGAACTGATCGCCGCCGGCCACGTGGACGTGGAGCCGTTGGTGTACGAAGATTTTCTGCCGGTGAGTGCGGCGGGGATTTTCCAGTCGAACCTGGGGGATGCGGCGCAGAGTCACTACGCGGCCAACTCCAACCAGGCCGAGTTTGAAAAGGCCTTGGGTCGCCAGACTATCGACGAGTTGAAGTTGTACGGTGAAACCCAGCAGCGCTCGATTGACGAATGCAAGCGCGCGCTGCTGGCTTGAAAGAGAGAGTTCGCCCGGCCACAGCGCATTCCATGCGCCGTCTAAGAGCCCCAGTGCCGGGCGAACGGTTGGCATGATAGGCAGCGGCGGTGCTGCTGTCTTTCGGGCAATTCTGAACAAATCTTCTACTTGGCCGTCGCTTTCTCCAGTTGCTCGACGATCTTGTCTTTGATCAACAGGCGTTTCTTCTTCAGCTTCTCCAGCTCCTCGTCACCGCCGCTTGAGGACTCAAGCTCCAGCACCTCCTTGTCGGCGCTGTCGTATTGGTGGAGCAGCGAATCCAATCGGTTATCGCTCGCCCTGCGTTCATGAATAGCTTCCTTGCTCAAACCCAGGTCCTGATACAGGTCGTGTTTCACTGGCATGGAGTACCTCCGCAAGTTGATCATTGACTGAATGCCCCTTGAAGCTAGCCCATCCGGCGGGCTCTTGTCATGTTTGAGATCAACCTGTCGCGTTTGCGTCCCCGTTCGTCGCGGGGCAGACGATTTCATAAAACCTTTGGCGCACGCTGCCCTCCACTGTAGATCGTCACCCGATGGAGAACAGGTTCCATGAATCACGCTGCCAACGCTGTCGACACCCAGTGCATCAACACCATTCGTACCCTCGCCATGGACGCTGTGCAAAAGGCCAACTCCGGCCACCCCGGCACGCCCATGGGCCTGGCGCCCGTCGGTTACACCTTGTGGAGCCGCTTCCTGCGTTATCACCCCGAGCACCCCGACTGGCCCAACCGTGACCGTTTCGTATTGTCGGTGGGCCATGCCTCGATGCTGTTGTATTCGCTGTTGCACCTGGCGGGCGTGGTGGAGATTGACGCCCACGGCAAGCGCTCCGGCCAACCGGCCATCAGCCTGGACGACATCAAGCAGTTCCGGCAGATGAGCTCAAAAACCCCCGGCCACCCCGAATACCGCATGACCACCGGCGTGGAAACCACCACCGGCCCCCTCGGCCAGGGGTGCGCCAACAGCGTCGGCATGGCCATGGCCGAGCGTTGGCTGGCCAAGCGTTTCAACCGTGACGACCAGGTGCTGTTCGACTACAACGTCTACACCCTGTGCGGCGACGGCGACATGATGGAAGGCATCAGCAGCGAAGCCGCGTCCATCGCCGGGCACTTGAAGCTGGAGAACCTGTGCTGGATCTACGACAACAACACCATCAGCATCGAAGGCCACACTGAACTGGCCTTCAGCGAAGACGTGATCAAGCGTTTCCAGGCTTATGGCTGGCACACCTTGCACGTCACCGATGCGAACAACCTGCTGGCTTTGAGCGACGCGCTTAGCACCTTCCAGAAAAACACTGGGGCACCGACGCTGATCGTGGTCGACAGCGTGATCGGCTATGGCTCGCCCCACAAGCACAACACCGCATCGGCCCATGGCGAGCCTTTGGGCGAAGAAGAAATCCGCCTGACCAAAGCCGCGTACGGCTGGCCCGAAGACTCAAGCTTCCTGGTGCCGGATGAAGCGCGCACGGTCCTTCGGGATGCGCTGCTCAAGCGCAGCAAGCCGCTGTATGAGCAATGGACTGAGACCCTGTCCCACCTCGAACAGTACGAACCGGAACTGGCCGATGAACTGCGCCGCATGCGTGCCGGCGAGATGCCCGAGCATTGGCAGGAGCAACTGCCGAGCTTCGCCGCGGATGCCAAGGGCGTCGCCAGCCGTGCCGCCGGGGGCGAGGTGTTGAATGCGTTTGCCAAGCAGATCCCGTGGCTGCTGGGGGGCTCGGCCGACTTGTCGCCGTCCACCAAGACCAACCTGACATTCGACGACGCCGGGCGCTTCAGCGCCGAGAACTACGGCGGGCGCAACCTGCACTTCGGCATTCGTGAACATGCCATGGGCGCGATTGCCAACGGCATGGCGCTGTCGTACCTGCGGCCCTACACCTCGACCTTCCTGGTGTTCAGCGACTACATGAAACCGCCGATTCGTCTCGCGGCGATCATGGAACTGCCGGTGGTGTTCGTGTTTACCCATGACTCGATTGGTGTCGGCGAAGACGGCCCCACTCACCAGCCCATCGAACACCTGACCCAGTTGCGGGCGACGCCGGGATTGCTGACCCTGCGCCCGGGCGACGCGAATGAAACCCTGGAAGCCTGGAAGATCGCCCTGGCCCAGACCCATCGGCCAACCTGCGTGGTGCTGTCGCGGCAGAACCTGCCGACCCTGGACCGCACGAAATACGCAGCGGCGACGGGTACATCCCGTGGTGCTTATGTGCTGGCCGGCGCCGATAAGCCCCAGGTGATCCTGATGGCCACCGGCAGTGAAGTCAGCCTGGCCGTGGAAGCCTATGAGCAACTGAAGACTGAAGGCGTGGCGGCGCAAGTGGTGTCGATGCCCAGCTGGGAACTGTTCGAAGAACAGGACCAGGCCTACCGCGACAGCGTGCTGCCACCCGCAGTGAAGGCACGCCTGGTGGTGGAACAGGCCGGCCCGTTGGGTTGGGATCGCTACGTGGGGCAAACCGGGGCCAAAGTGGTGATGAACAGCTTTGGCGCCTCGGCACCGCTGTCCAAGTTGCAGGCCAAGTTCGGCTTTACCCTGGACAATGTGGTGAAGCTGGCGAAGGAGCAAGTCAGGCTCAACAGCTGACCCAGTGCATGCATGCCGGGCGTGGCCTACCGAGGGAAACCTCGGCGCCACGCCCTGCTGCTCATTTCCCGCCGGTGACATCCAGGAACGTACCGGTGATGAAGGACGCCTCGGCTCCTGCCAGCCACAGGATCGCCCGAGCCACTTCTTCAGGCTGGCCGCCGCGGCCCATGGGAATCGAATCCTTTACGCGATCAACCCGCCCTGGCTCCCCGCCACTGGCGTGAATGTCGGTGTAGATATGCCCGGGGCGGATGCAGTTGACGCGTATTCCCTCCCTGGCCACTTCCTTGGCAAACCCGATGGTGAAGGTCTCGAGAGCACCCTTTGATGCGGCGTAGTCGACATATTCGTTGGGGCTGCCCAGCCGGGCGGATGCCGACGAGATATTGATCACGGCACCACCCCGCCCCTGGTGACGAAACGACATGCGCTTCACCGCTTGCTGGGCACACAGCATCGGCCCGATCGCGTTGACCGCGAAAATCCGCTGCATCCGCTCGAACGGCAAGTCTTCGACCCGGGACTGCAATGCGTTGATCCCGGCGTTGTTAACCAGCACATCGATGCGCCCGAACGTCCGATCTATCGCCGCAAATAACTGGACGACCTGCTCCGGGTCTGCGCTGTCCGCGCGTACGGCCAACGCCCGGCGCCCTGCCGCTTCTACATCCGCCACCACCGCGAGGGCGGCAGACTCATCGGAAACGAAGCTGATCGCCACGTCATAACCTTGTGCGGCGGCCAGCCGCGCGGTGGCGGCGCCAACGCCACGACTTCCACCTGTTATCAGAATCAGCGGTGCCTGCGGGACGGTATCCATTGCGCGAACCTTCATGTGGTGGTGGGAAATGCTTTACCTGTCCTCAGCCAATGAGGATGGTGCCGGTGGCGATCACCACGCAAGCCAATACCTTGCGCACCGTCAGTGTCTCGCCCAGGAAGAAATAGCCGATCAGTGCCGCAAACAGCACGCTGGTCTCGCGCAAGGCCGAGACCGCGCCCATGGGCGCACCGGCCATGGCATAGATAATGATTCCGTAGGCCAGGAGCGACACCAGCCCACCGGCGAAGGCCGTGAAAAACCCGGGCCGCAGGCTGAACAGACTTTTCGGGCCCCGCAGGCCGATATACACCGCCGGCATCAACACGCCCCACAAGGCGCACATCCACACCGTGTAGGCCATCGGCGCACCCGACAGGCGCGCGCCGATGCCGTCTGTCACGCTGTAGGCGGCAATGAAACAGCCGGTGCCCAGGGCGTATGGCAGGCTGGGAACGGCGAGCCGGCGCCCCCTGAACGCCAGGGAAATGATGCCGCCCGACACCAGGGCAATGCCCAGAAGCGAGCTGGCCGAGACACTCTCCCCGGCAAACACCGCGGCACCCAGGGTGATCAGCACCGGCGAGGAGCCGCGTGAAATCGGATAGGTCTGCCCCAGGTCTCCGACTTTGTAGCTGCGCACCAGGAACAGGTTGTAGCCCACGTGCAGCACCGCTGACAGCACCACATAAAACCAGCTGGCTGGCGCCGGAGGGTCCAGGAACACCGCAACGCCGCCACTGGCGATAGCGACCGCCAGGCACATCACCGTCATCGACCAGAGTCGGTCGGCGCCGCCACGCAGCAGCGCATTCCAACTGGCGTGCAGTAAGGCAGCGAAGAGGACCAGGAGAATAATGGGATAAGGCATGCGCCCATCCTAAGCAAACCGGCGCCTTAACTGAAGCGAAGTCTGCTCATTGAAGAATGAGCAAATCCTCATGCTTTATTCGTAAGCCAGTCCGGCGTTTACGGCTTCCTGCATCAGCCAATCACGAAAGCTGACGATATGCGGCTGGGACTCGATGCCTTTGGGGCAGACAAAGTAATAAGCGACCGGTGACGGGAACGGCACATCGAACAGCCTCACCAGGCTGCCATCGCTCAGCTCTGACTCCACATGCCCACTGCGCGCCAATGCAATGCCCTGGCCGAGCAAGGCCGCCTCTATCGTCATGTTGGTATCCGCAAACCTGACACTTTCCTTGAGCGGCGCAATCGCGAGCCCGACGTGCTGGAACCAGACTTCCCACTTCGGCACCAGGTCGGCGCCGTCGCGCATCAGCAAGGGATAGCGCAGCAATTCGGCGGGTGTGTGTGGCCGGCCAAAGCGTTTCAACAGATCGGGACTGGCCACCGGAAAAATCTGCTCGCGGAACAGGAACTCCGAGTACAGCGCCGGGTAATTCCCGTTGCCCAGGCGGATCGCAACATCAGCCTCCGCACTGGAGAAGTTGATGATCTTGTCGCTGGAGTCCAGGGTGACCAATATTTCAGGGTGCCGTTGGGCCAGGCTCGGCAATCGGGGCAGCAGCCATTTCAGCGCGAAGGAATAGGTGGTACTGACCTTGAGCCGGACCCTGCCCTTTTGCTCGCGCAGGTCCGCGAGTGTCGCCTCAAGGTTCATGAAAAACTCGCGCACGATCGGCGCAAGGGCTGCTCCGGCAGGCGTCAGGCTGAGTGACTTGCCCCGCTGGAACAACTGCAATCCCCAGAGTTCTTCAAGGTGCTTGAGCTGATGGCTGACGGCACTCTGGGTGACATGCAACTCTTCTGAAGCCGAGGTGAAGGTTGCGTGGCGTGTGGCAACCTCAAAGGCGCGCAATGTCGAGGTGGGTGGCAGGTCTCTCATGGCATTGCTTCACCGTTTATGAATAGATGCTCATGATAGAACATCTATCCATTGCGCTGTAGGCCGCCCTCAACCCAGCTGGAACCGCGCCGTGTTGTCGCTCAACGCCCGGCTGCCCTTGCTCAACCTATCCGCCGCCTGGTTCACCGCCCGCGCGCCGTCGAGCAAGCGCCCGGCGGCCTGGTCAACCTGCTGGATATTGCCGCTCACTTCATCCGCCGTCGCTGCCTGTTCCTCAACCGCCGTGGCGATCTGCGCCAGGGTGTCAGTGACGCTCTGCACCGCGCTGGCGATCTCCCCCAGGCGATGGCCCAGGCCCGTGACGGACTCGGCATCGGTCACCGCCTGCTCACAGGCCACGCCCATCAGGGTGACCGCCTGGCTCACCGTCGCGCGCAAACTGTCGACCGTGCCGGCGATCTGCGCCGTGGAGGCCTGGGTCCGTTGCGACAGGCTGCGCACTTCATCGGCCACCACCGCAAAACCCCGCCCCTGTTCACCAGCCCGCGCAGCCTCGATGGCAGCGTTCAGCGCCAGCAGGTTGGTCTGCTCGGCGATACCCCGAATGGTGTCAACCACCGACTGGATCTGCTGGCCCTGCTGGCTGACGCGCTCCAATGCATCGGAGGTGTCGGTCAAGCGCTGGTTGAGTTGCTGGATACTCGCGGTGGTGCGCTGGCTGTCGCGGCTGCTGTCTTCGGCAATCTGCCGGGTTTTCTGCGCGCTGCCGGAGGCCTGCTCGCAGCTCTTGGCGACGCCCATGGAGGTCGCGGCCAACTGTGTGGCGGCCGCTGCAATCTGGCTGATCTGCTGTTGCTGGTCTTCCACTTCGGTCAGCGTGCTGCCCGATTGCGAATTGAGTGTCAGCACCGCAGAGCCCAACTGCTGCGTCTCGTGATTGACCCCCAGCAGACTGGTGCGCAACTGCACCACCGCCACGTTGAGCGCCGTGCTGATGGCCGCCAGTTCATCGCGCCCTTCCACCGCCACTTCAACGCACAGATTACCGTCACGCAGGGATTCGGCCAGGGTGGTGATGCCGCTGGCACTGCGGCGAATCGATGCCTGCAAGCACACGAACAGGTACAGGGCTGCCAGGGCCAGCACGCTGAACGTCACCGCCACCGGGATGAATTGCTTGAGCGAGCTGTCGCGGTAGTAACCCAGGCGCGCGTCCAGCGAGGTCAGCGACTGTTTACGCAACGCGCCGAGGGTACCGAGCATGCCATCCACACTGCGTTCGAAGCCGGTGGTATCGAGCTTGATGGTGCCGCCGAACACGCCTTCGTCCAGGGTCTTCAGCTCGTTGTCCAGCAATTGCAAGCTGTCGTCGTATTGCGCGATCCAGGTTTGCAGCCCCGGGTATTGCTTGGCCTTGAGGGATGCGGCGGCCTTGACCAACTGGTCCCTTGCGTCGCCGATGCGACCGCGCAAATCACGCATCTGCAAACGGCTTTGCAGGGTGAACTGCCCCGATGCGATGGATGACTGCCCGACGCTCGCCATACGCCCGATACGCTCGATCAGGTCGGGGGTTTGCTGGGTGGAAATCTGCATCAGCAAATAGGTTTCAAGCCACGGATCGAGGATCAACCCGGTGTCCATAGTGATCTGTTCGCGCAGGGTTTGCATCGCGCTCAGCGCAGACGTGAAGCGGTCATAACCATCCGGCCACCAGCCCACGGTGCGCAGGGATTGGGAATCCATGCCCGTGACCGAGGCTTGCAATGCCTCAAAACGTGCAAGGGTATCCGGGCGGGCGTTCTGGGCTTTGAGGGCCTCGCCCAGGGCCTGCACGCTTTGCAGGATCAGCGGGAAATTGGTATCGACCGCAGTCATGGCCGCCTTGGCCGCGGGTGTCTGGTCGTGGAGGATGTCGGCAGCTTTCCAGCGCGCCGCCAGGTTGCGCTGGGCGGTCAGTTGGGCGTCCAGGGCATCCAGCGCCAGCAGTTCGCGCACCCCGGATTGCTCATTGGAAATCACCGTCAGCTTGGTGCGGTACTCCTGCGCGATCATCCACAGGCTGCCCGCCAGGGGCAGCATGAACAGGAAAAACAGGATCTGGAACTTGCGCGCGAATCCAAAACGTCCGAGCAGGCGGATACCTGGCGACAACACACTTTGCATGTCCGACTACTCCTAGAACCACTCGCCTCAACAGCGAATCAAGCTTTGAAATGATTGACGGCAAAATGCCATGTCATTGATTAAGCTGGCTCTAGCAAGAAACGGACCGCTGTTGTCGGGCCCGCTGGATAGGCGGGACGTCGTGCAAAACACGCTGTGCCGTGCGCGAAAATGGGGCGAAAGCACTCAGCGCAGGTGGCAGAACGGTAACCGTCTGACCAATACCGCAAGCGTAAGGGCAGCCGACAACCTGTGGCGAGGGAGCTTGCTCCCGCTGGGCTGCGAAGCGGCCCCAAAACAGGCACTGGTAGTCCGTCAGGTCGATATCGATTGCAGGGTTTAGGGCTGCTTCGAAGCCCAACGGGAACAAGTTCCTTCGCCACAGGATGGGTGCTTGCTGAATCAGGATTGCCGACTGGCAAACACCAACACTTTCTCCAGCATCCGGTCACAGGCCTCAAGCTGCGCAACGCTGATGAACTCGTCAGGCTTGTGCCCCTGGTCCATGCTGCCCGGTCCACATACCACGGTGGGAATGCCCGCCTGATCAAACAGCCCGCCTTCGCTGCCGAACGCCACTGTGCCGTATGCCTGAGAGCCACAGAAGTCGGCAACCCATTCAGCCGCCTGGCTCTGCGCTGATGTCGACAACCCTGGGTAACTCGACAGCTCACTGAAGTGGATTGCACACTGCCCGCTCACCGCCTGCATCGCGGGCAATAAGGTGTGCTCGGCGTAACCCCGCAGTTGGTCCGCGACGTGCCAGAGATTCTGTGCGGGCAGTGAGCGCACTTCGAAGTCGAAGCTGCAGTTTTGCGGGACGATATTCAGGGCGTTGCCACCGGCAATCATGCCGGTTTGCACGGTGGAGAACGGCGGATCAAAACTCCCGTCGTGATGTTGCGGCGCCTTGAGTTCTTCACCGAGCCGGCCCAGTTCGATGATCAACAGCGCGGCATATTCGATGGCGTTCACACCCGACGGCGCATACGCCGAATGGCACGCCGCGCCATGTACCTCGCAACGCATCGCCAGCTTGCCCTTGTGGCCCAGCACCGGCTTGAGTTCGGTCGGTTCGCCGATCACGCACAGTAACGGCTTGACGGTTTTTGCATGGAACGCTTCGATCAGCGACCCCACGCCCAGGCAGCCCACCTCTTCATCGTAAGACAGCGCGATATGCACCGGCATGCGCAGCGGTGCCTGTACCAGCGCCGGTACGCTGGCCAGCACGCAGGCGAGGTAGCCCTTCATGTCGGCGGTGCCACGCCCGTACAGCTTGCCATCCTTCTCGGTCAGTTCAAACGGCGCAACGCTCCAGCACTGACCGTCTACAGGTACTACGTCGGTATGGCCCGAAAGCACGATACCGGGCACCTCCGCCGGACCTATGGTGGCCAACAGATTGGCTTTGCTCTTTTGCTCGTTGAACAACAATTCACAGCTCACGCCATGGTGCTGCAAGTAGTTGCGCACGAAGTCGATCAGGGCGAGGTTGGATTCGCGGCTGGTGGTGTCAAAGCTGACCAGGTGCGCCAGCAGGTCACGGCTGCGGCTCATCGGTCATCTCCCGGCACCGCGTAGCCAGGGGCGCTTTGCGGGTTGATGGCGCGGTCGATATAGTCCTGCATTTGCCCGCGATAGGCCTGCCAGAGTTGGTCCAGGGTGCCGATCGGATCCACGTCGGCCCAGTCCACCCGCAGGTTGACGATGGGCCACAGGTAGTCACCGACCACCACCAGCGCGGCAGAATGTACTGGCCCCGCCTCGCCGCCTCCCGCCGCCCCCGCCTGCATGGAGGCGAGCAACCGGTCGGCGAGATGCCCGGGCGTATCTTCGAAGGCGCGCACCATGGCTTCGATCACACCGGTATTCGCCAGCATGTTCCCTGCCGCCACGCATTGCTCGCCGCTGACCGCGTGGTGGATGCCCAGGGTCTGCGCGCCGCTGAAGTGTGCGGTTCGGCCAGTGCTATCGATCACTGTCACCTGGCGATATTCGCTACGGCTCTGCGGGGTGAGCGCGGTGGCCAGCGCCTCGCTCGGGGCCATGCCCTGGGCCAAAAGGTCCAGGGTTTGCGGGCCGAGGGCCGGCAACGTGATGTTCTGCGACGCCACCGCGCCCACGCCGGGGCGCAGCCACGGGCAACGGGCGCCCACGGCAATGCTCGACGAGCTGATAGCGATACCCAACTGGCCGGTTTCGGCACAGCGGGCGACAACCGAAAAGGTCATGGGAGTTCCTGCCTGTGAGGGGTGAAATCAGTCGAGCAACGAAGGGTCGGCGTCGATCATCAACTGCTTCATTTCTTCAAAATGCCGTTGCGAGAAATCCGTGATGCCTTCCCATCCCCGCGCGGTCTTTTCAGCCACTTCGTCAGACAGTATCCGCAGCGGCTGGCCGGTGGACCACGCCGTGACGAGGATCTGGCAGGCGCGCTCCAGGGTCCAGATATCATCGAATGCCTCGCCGATGGAGGTGGCTGTGACCATCACCCCATGGTTGCCCATCAACAAGCGGCTCTTGCCATCCAGCAAACCGGCGAGGCGCTCGCCCTCGGCCTCGGTGTCGGCCATGCCACCGTACAGCTCGTCCACCGCCAAGCGATTGAAATAGCGCGCGGTGTTCTGGTCGATCGCAGGGATATGCGGCTTGGCCAGGCAGGCTACCGCCGTGGTGTACACCGGGTGCAGGTGCAGCACGGCGCGGGTTTGCGGCAACAGCCGGTGAATCTGCCCGTGGATCGACCAGGCGGTAGCGTCTACCTCCGGATGATCGGCACCGCCGGCGTCGTCGGCATCCAACAGCAGCATGTCACTGGCGCGGATACGCGAGAAGTGCTTCCACTTCGGGTTGAGCAGGAACTGTTTGCCGTCGGCCGACACCGCCGCGCTGAAATGGTTGGCCACTGCCTCATGCATGCCAAGGTGCGCAACGATGCGGAAAGTTGCCGCCAGGTCGATGCGGGTTTGCTCTTCAAGTGATAACGCCATGTAGCTTTCTCCGCAGGACAAGTACCCCATAATCTGTAGTGAGCAAGCTCGCTCGCCACAGGTATGGCGTGTTCCTTAAGTGAACAGTTTCCGGTCAGGACTTCGGCATCAGCTCGGCGATGTCGGCATCGGTAGGCGCCTGGAAGTTGTATTTCTTGAGCAAGGCGGCGTATTCAGGGGTGGCGCTGAACTTCTTGATGCCTTCGATCAAGGCGTTCTTGACCTCGTCATTGCCCTTCTTCACACCAAAGCCGTTCAACACCGGGTAGATCAAGGTATCGGAAGAAATCACCACGCGCCCGCCGAGTTTTTCCACTGCGCCACGGGCCACGGCCGCATCGGTGATCTGCGCTTCAACAGCATGAGCCAGCAAGGCCTGGGTGGTTTGCGGGTCGGTACTGTACTCGCTGATCGCGATCGGCTTCAGCCCTTTCTTCACACAGTACTCATCCGACAGCTTGTGCATCTGCGCCAGCCAGGAGGTGGCGCCCATCGAGCCGATCTTGTGGCCGCAGAACTCTTCAGGGGTCTTGGGCTGGAAGTCGCTGCCCTTGAGCGTCAGGATCGACTCACCGCTTTTCAGGTAGGGAATCATATCGATGACTTTCACCCGTTCGGCGGTGATGTACATCGAAGAGTTGGTCACGTCGAATCGCCCCGCCTGCAGGCCGGTGATCAGGTTGGGAAAGCGCGTGTCGAGGGTCTCGACGGTGCGCCCCATCGTCTTGGCCAGGCCATCCATGAATTCGATATCAAAGCCGGCGGGCTTGTTGTTATCCATGTATTCATAGGGAAAGAAGGTCACATCGGAACCTGCGACGATTTTCCCGTCTTTCTGGAAAGCCGAAGCCGCCAACGACGTCATTGCAACCGCAGCGCCCAGCAGGCACACGGCAATAGGGCGAGCAATCATCTGAAACGCTGTCATGGTAATACCCTGCAAGGTGAGAAGAAGGTTAGGCAGTGACTGAATCCTGGCCGGCCTGTTGCACAAAGAAAGAGGCGCCACGGGGCTTCTGCGGCAAGCGCAGGTGGTTTTCCGTGGAACGCACCAGCCCACTTTCTTCACCGGCCACTATCAGGCCGGCGTGCGCGCTGGGCAGCGGGTTTTCGCCGAATGGAAGCGCGTCTTCAGCGGCGTAGACGCTGATGAACAGGGTGCGCGGCAGTTCGGTCTCGTTAGGGCTTGAAGCGTGCAAAAGACGGGTGTGCATGAAGCACACGGAACCGGCCGGGCCATAACAGGCGACCGGGTCGTGGCACAGGTCGTCGACCACCGTGTCGTCCACCGAACCGGTGAAACGCTGGTCGTGCCAGTGGGACCACAACAGGCCTTTGTGGCTGCCGGGAATCACATTCAACGGGCCATTCTGCGGTGTGACTTCACTGACCATCAGCAAGGCCGTGACGATGTCGTCATTGCTGTGGGGCGTGAACAGGAAGTCCTGGTGCCACTTCACCTGCGTGGCGGTGTGGGGCAGTTTCGAGTTGATCTTGCTGTGATGAAAACGCGTGCCGCCGCCCCCGATCAGTTGCGCGGAGATCGCTGCCATCCGCGAATGCAACGCCACACGCTGGTATGCCGGCGAAATTTCGGTGGGCGAACTCACTCGGCGCAGCGAGGGATGATCCGGGCGATGGTCGCCTTCCAGGTCGAAACGCGCACGGCCATCTGCCGTTTCACCCCAGCCCTGTTCGTGGCTGCGGCTGTCTTCTACCCACTGGTCGAAGTCGTGCTGCAACGCGGCGACTTCTTCAGCCGACAGCACGTCTTGCACCACCAGAAAACCGTCCCGGTGAAACTGTTCAATTTGCGCTTGCTCGATCATGTTGTGGCTCTCTTGTCGCTCGAACGTTAAAGGGGTTACGCCAGCGAGACGTCCTTGAGGAACGCCTCCACACGTGGGTTTTCGCCGCTGCGCAGCGCCTGCGGCGTGTCGTCGCACACCACACGGCCTCTCTCCATGAACACGATCCGGTCGGAGACCTTGAACGCGAAATTCATCTCATGGGTGACGATCACCATGGTGATGCCTTCCTGGGCCAGGGCCTCGATGACCTGCAGGACTTCGTTGACTTTTTCCGGGTCCAGGGCCGAGGTGGGCTCGTCAAACAGCATGATTTGCGGGCGCATCATCAGGGCGCGGGCGATGGCCACGCGCTGCTGTTGGCCACCGGAAAGCTGATGCGGGTACTTCCAGGCGTGATCGAGCATGCCGACCTTGTGCAGCAGCGCGTAGGCTTGTTGCTTCAGCTCATCCAGCTTGCCGAGGTGGTGGTACTTCGGCGCCATCAGCAAGTTGTCGAGCACGCTCAGATGCGGGAATAGATTGAAGCTCTGGAACACCATGCCGATGTTCAGGCGATGCTCGGCGTGCTCGACATACTGCGGCTTCTGCGCGCCGACTTTGTTCAGGTGAATAAAGGGTTGGCCGTTGATCTGGATCTCGCCGTTGTCCAGTTGCTCAAGACCGTTGAGCAGGCGAATCAGGGTGGTTTTTCCGGAGCCCGAAGGCCCGATCACCGACACTACTTCGCCGGGCTGGATCTGCAGGTTGACCGAGCCCAGTACCTCTACATCGTTGTAGGCCTTGTGCAGCAGGCTGGCCTGCAGCGCCGGGCCTTCGGTACTGACAGGGCGTTGCAGGGCGACGTGCTGTCGGGTCGCCAGCGCCAGCACCTCGGCATCAGGTACCCGGGACACGTTGCGTTGATTGACGTCGAGAAAACGCTCGAGCCGTTTGAGCAGGAAGTCGAACACCGTGACGATGAACACGTAGAAAAAAGCCACCGCCGCCATCGTCTCGATCACCAGGAAATTCTGCGAATACAGGCGCTGGCCGACCATCAGGATCTCGGTCAGCGAAATCACCGACACCAACGAGGTCAGCTTGACGATGGAGATGTATTCGTTGGCCAGCGACGGCAGCGCCACCCGCAATGCCTGCGGGATCACCACCCGCCACTGGATCCCGAAAAACTTCAGCCCCAGTGCCCGGGCGGCCTCGCTCTGACCTTTGGGAATCGACAGCAGGCCGCCCCGGTGAATCTCAGCGACATAGGCGGTTTCGCAGATCACCAGCGCCAGCAGGCCGGCCCAGAACGGGTCCGCCAGAATCACCGACGTGGCGGGAATCGCCTGTGGCAGGTTGTAGATGAAGATCAGCAGCACCAGCAGCGGCAGGCTGCGGAACAACCAGATATAGCCACGCGCCGGCAGGCTAATCAGCGCTTGCTTTGACTGCTTGGCCAGGGCCAGCAGGAAGCCCAGCGCGATACTCAGGACCCATGTCAACGAACTGAGCTGGATGACCGTCCATGTCGCCCGCCAGAACTCGGCATCGGCCAGCAAACCAAACATGTAATTCCAGTTGAAAGTCATCGTCACTGTGCTCGACAAAAAAAATGAAAATGCCCACCGAATGCTCAACGTGAAGGTCGAACCCTGATCTGCACCGATGGATTGAGATTCGTGGGGAGAGGCCCTTGGGGTCAATTCGTAAAAGCCGGCCTATTGGGTAGGGAGAACCTACGCAGCGTCACCGTTCCCTGGGTGACGACTGGACTGGTAAAACAGCCTGTCTCTTAATGGGGCGACACCTCGCCCATCAGGCAATCAGCGCCACATCTTGGTGCGAAGCAAACGCGATCCCCTGTGGGAGCTGGCTTGCCTGCGATAGCATCGCCCCGGTGTACCTGGAAGACCGAGGTGCCTGCATCGCAGGCAAGCCAGCTCCCACAGAAAAGCAGGAAAGCACGCGGCTCAGCCCGCGCCGTTCAGGGTGCGCACCGCATGGGCATCAAAAAAGCTCGGGGCCGCCATGCCCGGGATGTACTGGTCTGAAACGAACATGCGGCAACGCTCGGCAAACGCCGACACCACGCGGGACAATTGGGTATTGCTCGCCGTGGCATAGCCCAGCTGCATGGGCCGGTGCGGGCCGGACAAGCGCAGGCGGATCAAGCGCTTGCCGTCCTGGGAAAGATTGGCTTTGGGCCGGGCATTCGCGAAGGAATAGCCGATGCCATTGGCAACCATCGAGCGCACGGTTTCAAGGTTGCTGGAGCGCATGATGATGTTCGGTGTGGTACCGGCCTGCATAAAGAAGCTGAGGAAATATTCCCGACTCCAGGGCGTGTCCAGCAGCACCACCGGGTAATCCTCAAGGTCGAGCATGCTCACCGCCGACAGGCTTGCGAGCGGGTGGTACTCACCCACCATCACATACGGCGGTAATTGCGCCAGCGGCTGGAAGTCGATGTCGTCACTGGTCACCAGGTCGTAGGTCAGGGCGATATCGATCTCGGCGCTGCGCAGTTTTTCCAGCATTTCCTCGTGGTTGCCCTCCACTTGCGTGAGGCGTACACCTGGAAACGCGCGGCCAAAACCAAACACCAGCTCAGGGGTGATCATCGGCGCCAGCCACTCCAGGCAACCCACCCGCAGCGGTCCGCGCACGGTGTTCAGCGACTCGGAAGCGATGGTGTAGAGGTTGGTCATCTGCTCCAGGATCAGCTTGGCCTCCTGCATCACCTGGCGCCCCACTGCCGTGAGGGAAATGCCCTGGGCGTGATGCCGCACAAACAGCTGGATGCCCAACTCGGCCTCCATGTGGGTGATCGCAGCCGAGATAGACGGCGACGACACATGAATGCGCTCAGACGCCGCACTGATGCTGCCTGCCTCACCGGAAGCCACGAAATATTCCAGTTGGCGCTGGGTAATACGACTGAGCATCACGCCTCCACATCATCAATAAGCTGACGCCAAGCCGGCGCCGCCTGCCTCAAACACAGCGTTGCATGGTTCATGCCGATTGCTGTTTTAGCCCGACGCTGACGCCGGCGGATGGCGCTTCGGTTTTGCCTAAGCATTACCTCGCGCAAATGCTGGTTTCGCGCGGGCGAGGCCAATGTGAAGCTGGATTTATTCCGCGCCTCATGAGTTGCCAGCAATGCCCACCCATACCCGTATCCGCATGTTCAACACCAAGCAGACCTACCCCAACCAGGCGCTGGACAACGACCTGTGCCAGGCCGTGCGCGCCGGCAATACCATTTATGTACGTGGCCAGATCGGCACGGACTTCGACGGCAACCTGATCGGCCTCGGCGACCCGCGCGCGCAAGCCGAACAGGCAATGAAAAACGTCAAGCAACTGCTGGAGGAAGCCGGTTCCGATTTGTCGCACATCGTGAAGACCACCACCTACCTGATCGACCCGCGCTACCGCGAACCGGTGTACCAGGAGGTCGGCAAATGGCTCAAGGGCGTGTTCCCGATCTCCACCGGCCTGGTGATTTCGGGTCTGGGCCAGCCGGAGTGGTTGATGGAGATCGATGTGATTGCGGTGGTGCCGGATGACTGGAACCCCAACCAGCAACCATGAGCCACCTGGAGCTTGCCATGCCCCGCACTGTGTATTTCCTCAACGGCCCCAACGCCAACCTGTACGGTCTGGACAAGAACGGCACCTACGGCAGCGAAAGCTTCGCCAGCATCGAAGCGTGCTGCCAGCGCCACGCTATCGAACTGGGCCTGACCCTGGATTTTCGCCAGAGCAACCATGAAGGGGTGCTGGTGGACTGGATTCAGGAGGCCCGGCTCAACGCCGACGCGGTGATCATCAACGCCGCCGGCCTGACCTACAGCTCGGTGCCGATTCTCGATGCGCTGCTGGCGTTCGACGGCCCGATCATCGAAGCGCACATGAGCAACATCTGGAAGCGCGAGGCTTTCCGTCATCACTCCTATGTGTCCAAAGCCGCCACCGGCGTGATCGCAGGCCTCGGCGCGCTGGGCTACCGCCTGGCCCTGACGGCGGTGGCCGAGCTGCTGGAGGCCGATTGAAGGGCTTTGGTTTTGCCTAACCTCTACGTTCAAAAAGCATAATTTCCGGCTGGCGGTTGCTTGATCACACTGATACCGGTCGATGGTCGCTTATCTTTAGGAAGCTCACATGTCAGTTGAAAAGATCAACACCCTGGTGGTGGGCGCAGGCCAGGCGGGGGTCGCCATGAGCGAGCATCTGTCACTCATGGGCGTGCCGCACATCGTGCTGGAGCGTAACCGCATCGCCGAGCGCTGGCGGTCCGAGCGCTGGGACTCGCTGGTCGCCAACGGCCCGGCCTGGCACGACCGTTTTCCCGGCATGAAATTCGAAGGCATTTCCCCCGAGAGCTTCCCGCCGAAAGAGCGCATGGCGGCCTACTTTGAAGAGTACGTGAACATGCTGAAGGCTCCGGTGCGCACCGGGGTTGAAGTGCAGCAAGTGGAACGCCACGTGGGTCGCCCCGGGTTCAAGGTGACCACCTCGGCGGGTGTGATCGAAGCCACCAACGTTGTTGCGGCGACAGGCCCGTTTCAACGTCCGTCCATTCCGAATCTGGTGCCCGCACACGCCACGGTTCAACAGCTGCACTCCTCGGCCTACAAGAATCCCGGCCAGTTGGCCGAGGGTGCTGTGTTGGTGGTGGGCGCTGGCGCATCGGGTTCACAAATTGCCGAGGAACTGCAAAAGGCCGGCAAGACCGTGTACCTCTCGGTGGGCGAACACTATCGCCCTCCTCGCTCGTATCGTGGCCGTGATTACTGCTGGTGGCTGGGCGCGCTGGGCTTGTGGGACGAGGTCAAAATCCAGCCGAAGAAGAAGCATGTGGCGTTTGCCGTCAGTGGCTATGAAGGCGGCAAGACCGTCGACTTCCGCCGCCTGGCGCACATGGGCATTACGCTGGTGGGTGTTACTCGGTCGTGGAATGAAGGCGTGATGGAGTTTGAGCCCGGCCTGGCGGCTAACGTGGCTGAAGGTGACCGTGCCTACTTTGATGTACTGCGGGATGCCGACGCCTATATCGAGCAGAACGGCCTGCCGTTTGCGCCGGAGCCTGAGGCGTGGGAATTGTTGGCTGACCCGGAGTGCCTGGTGAATCCGATCCTGAGCCTGGATTTGGCTGAGGCCGGTGTGACCACGATTCTGTGGGCCACGGGTTTCAGTTTTGATTTCAGTTGGTTGAAAGTGAATGCGTTCGACGAGAAAGGTGAGCCTTTCCATAAGCGCGGGATTTCGGCGGAAAGCGGGATTTACTTTTTGGGTTTGCCGAACCTGGTGAACCGCGCGTCTTCGTTTATCTACGGGGTTTGGCATGATGCGAAGTACGTGGCCGACCATATTGTCTTGCAGAATGAGTACATGGCCTATAGCAAGCCGTGAGGTGCCTTGCTCCATTGCCTACAGTTGCGTCAGAATCCGCCGGCTTGTGCGCTTGGGGATGGGGCTCTAAGGTTGCTCGGTCGCTGAAACCTCAGTGATCGGGTTTAGTAGCCCGAAGTATTCTAGGCAATGTGCATAAGCATCATCTGTCAGACGTCTTTGTCTGTGTTTAATGGTGGCTGTGTGCAGGGCGCCCTCGGGCGCGCCGGTTTTGTCTGGAATATCCGCTCTACTAACCTGCACACAGCTGCCACCTTTCGTTTAGTAGCGATAAGGCGGGGACCAAAATGGAGCATCCAGACAATGTTCAAGGTTACCCCTAATCCTACGGGAACTTCCGATCCAAAACTCCACCAGGCCGCCCAGCGCGCCATGGATCACTACCTCAATCCCAGTTCCAAACCCGCCCCAACGCCCTCAGCCCTGTTCAGCGTTCCCAGCCTCAGCTTTTACTCGTTCAACTCACCCTCACCGAGGGTAATTTGCTTGTGGATCATGGCAGCACACGCACAGCTTGTTGCCATCAGTATCTCGAAAATACGCGCCGTAATAATCGGGGTGGTAGTGAGGCCTTAATCCAGGCTCTCCTTCACATATCCCGCCGAGCGCCAACGCCGCTGTATAACTTCTTCTAACCGCTTCCCGACTGGGTGCAAGTAGCCCCACCATCTGCCCATTCCCAGGTGCACTCGGTTTGCCATCAAATGGCGCCCCAATGACGAAGATCGGGCGAGGTGCGGTTTCAGCCACCCAACCGGCCCACGGTTTATCCGCATCGCAAAATTTCAACCTGAGGCCCAACTCAGCCATCACCTTCGAATAGAAAGCAAAAGCCCGATCAAAATCACCTGTACCTAAAAACACATGGGAAATCATGGTGGCTACCTTGGGGCGATGAATGCCCATGAGTCTGGCGCGAAATGATTGCTGGCGAAAGCCTGATGACTCCGCCCGGCATATGTACGGCTTCCCTCCCCTCATACGCTCATAAAAACCGCAAATCCCAACATTGCGCAGGGTGCCGCCCGGCATTTCGTCAACCCATAATGGGCTTACAACAATAAAGGGGCTCACCCCGGGGCGCGTAAGCCATGTACAGAGACCATATCGTCAAGACCCGCATGACGGACAGCGCGGTATTCATGGGCGCGGTGGCCGTGGTGATTTTCATCATCACGCTCGCCTGCGGCGTCGGTGAAGGCCGCCTCTCCCACTTGATGGGCCCCATCGTTCTCGACCTGAAGGCACCACTGGCACGAGATATTGCAGTGGGCGGCACGTTCACCCTGACGGTGGTGCTGAACCTGTTCATCCTTGGCCGCTTTCCCTTGCGCGCGCAGATCATCACGGTCTGGTGCGAGTTGCTGGTGCTGTTCCTGTTGTTCTTCGACACCTTCAACCTTTCCTACAGTTTCATCGCGACCAAAATCGGCTTCATGATCACCCAGGGGGTGTTCACCACCGTCTACGTGTCGGCGATTTCGATTGCGATTGCGTTCGTCCTGGCGCTGCTGGGCGCCACCGCGCGCTTGTCTTCCAACGGCTTCGCGATTGCGATTGCGAGCTTCTACACCTCGTTTTTCCGCGGCGTTCCGCTGCTGATCCAGATCTATCTGATTTACCTGGGCATCCCTCAACTGGGCTATGTCGTCGGGGCGGTTCCAGCCGGGATCCTGGCGCTCTCGCTGTGTTATGGCGCCTACATGACGGAGATCTTCCGCGCCGGTATCAGCAGCATCTCGCGGGGCCAGTGGGAAGCCTCGCGGGCGATTGGCCTGAACCCGTTCCAGACGATGACCCGGGTGATTCTCCCGCAGTCCATGCGCTTGATCATTCCGCCAACGGGCAACCAGTTCATCTCGATGCTCAAGGACAGTTCGCTGGTGTCGGTGATCGGCGTCTGGGAGCTGATGTTCCTGGCACGAACCCAGGGACGTGCCGAGTTCCGGCACCTGGAAATGCTGATCACCGCCGCCGTGCTGTATTGGCTGCTGTCGATCGTGCTGGAAACCGTCCAGGCCCGCCTGGAAAAGCACTTCAACCGCGCCCATCGCTGAACCAGGAGCATGACGATGAATCAGCCCTCAATAGTCCCTGCTCCATACCCTGCAATATCGATCCAGGACATGCATAAATGGTATGGCGATTTTTATGTGCTCAAGGGCATCGACCTGCACATTGCCAGCGGTGAAATCGTGGTGGTCTGCGGGCCGTCGGGCTCCGGCAAGTCCACGTTGATTCGCTGCCTGAACCTGCTGGAAGACTTCCAGAAAGGCCACGTGTTCATCGAGGGCACCGAGTTGACCCGTGATGCCGCCTGCGTGGCGGGCATACGGCGCCAGGTCGGCATGGTGTTCCAGCAGTTCAACCTGTTCCCGCACATGACGGTGCTGGAGAACCTCATGGTGGGACCGCGCCTGGTGAGCAAGCTCAGCGAGCCCCAGGCCCGCGAGCTGGCCTATGAATACCTGGACCGGGTGCGCATCGGGAACCAGGCCGACAAATACCCCAGCCAGCTCTCGGGCGGCCAGCAGCAGCGCGTCGCCATTGCCCGGGCCTTGTGCATGCGCCCGCGCATCATGCTGTTCGACGAGCCCACGTCGGCCCTTGACCCCGAGATGGTCAAGGAAGTGCTGGACGTGATGGGCGAACTGGCCCAGGACGGCATCACCATGGTCTGCGTCACCCACGAGATGGGATTCGCCCGGCGGGTGGCCGACCGGATCATCTTCATGGACCAGGGCTGCATCATCGAGCAAGCCAAACCCACCGAGTTTTTTGACAACCCGCAGCACGAGCGTGCCCGGGAATTCCTGTCGCAGATTCTCAGCCACTGAGCAGCACCATCGAACCTTGCGAAGTCACCGATAAAAACAACAGGCACCGCACTCAAGATACTGGAGGCTTACCCATGATCTCGTTCACTCGCTTCTTCACCGCAGCCGCTGTCGCCACCGCCCTCACCAGCCTCACAGGCGCGGCCTGGGCGGGCTCGACCCTCGACCGCATCCATGAAACCAAGGTGATCAAGGTGGCCACCTCGGCCAACTGGCCACCGCAATCGTTCCTGGGCCCGGACAATAAGCTGCAAGGCTTCGATATCGACGTCGCCAGCGAAATCGGCAAACGCCTGGGCAGCAAAGTCGACTTCGTGACGCCCGAATACGGGATCATCACCGCCGGGCGCTGGTCGAGCCGCTGGGACCTGTCGGTCGGCTCCATGACGCCTACCACCGAGCGCACCCGGGTGCTCGACTTCCCCGCGATCTACTACTACACGCCGTATGTATTCGCGGTGCACAAGGACGCGGCCGAGACCAAAGTGGCGGACCTGAACGGCAAGATCATCGGCGTCGAAGCCGGTACGACTTCGGAGGACTATATCAACCGCCGCCTGAAGATCGACGCCGCCGATGTGCCGCCGTTCACTTACGAAGTCACCCCCGGCGAGGTTCGCACGTACGGCGACAGCATGGGCCCGCTGGATGACCTGCGCATGGGGAACGGGGTGCGCCTGAACGCAACCCTGTCCGCCCTGCCCACCATCGTCGCCGCCGTCAAGAATGGCTACCCCATCGTCAGGGTGGAAGGCAAACCCGCCTACTACGAACCCCTGGCCATCGCCGTGGACAAGGGCGATGAAGCGTTCAACAGCGCGCTGACCAAGATCGTCGCCGACATGAAAGCCGACGGCACGCTCAAGCAATTGTCAGAGAAATGGTACGGCGCCGACCTCACCCAGGTGCAGTAAAAACCCCCACAGGCCGTACAGGCGCCCCGTCCTCGACGCGGCGCGCTGTATGCCTGCGCCGCGAAAAAAGGACGACCGACTTCATGTACACCTATAACAACAATTACTACACCGCCACGATGCGCGACACGACTGAACGCCAGGCGCTGTGTGGCAACGCCCGGGCCGATGTGTGCGTGATCGGCGCCGGGCTGGCGGGGCTGAGCACGGCGTGGGAACTGGTCTCCCGCGGGCAGTCGGTGGTGCTGCTGGATGCCGGTCGCGTGGCCTGGGGAGCGTCGGGACGCAACGGTGGCTTCGTGCTCCAGGGCTGGTCCGAAGGGTTGGCCGCCATCGAGCGACGCTGCGGCAAACCGACGGCCGCCGCGCTGTTCAACCTGTCGCTTGAAGGCGTCGAAATTGTTCGGGGCATGATCGCCGGTCATCAGTTGCCCGGCTGCACGCCAACCCCCGGAAAACTGAGTGTGGTGCGCTACGAAGATGGCGACAACCTGCAGCGCGTGCGGGACAAAATGGCCGCGGATTTCGACTTTCACCTCGACTACCTGGATCGCCAGGCGGTGCGCGAAAAGCTCAAGACCGAGCGGTATTTCCAGGCGCTGCGCGACAACCATGGCTTTCACTTCCACCCCTTGAACTATTGCCTCGGCCTGGCCCGACTGATCGAGCAAAGTGGTGGCAAAATCCATGAACGCTCGCCCATGACCGCCGTCGAAAGCCGCAACGGGCGACACCGGGTCATCACCGATCAGGGCACTGTCGATTGTGCCCACGTGGTGTACTGCTGCGGCGGCTATGGGGGGCCTGAGTTCGGCAAATTACGCCGCGCCTTCCTGCCCATCGCGACCTATGCAGTGCTGACCGAGCACCTGGGCGATCGCCTGGCCGAGGCGGTCTGTACCTCCGATGCCGTGGGCGATAACCGCCGGGCCTCGGACTATTACCGCATCGTCGAGGGCGACCGCCTGCTCTGGGGCGGCCGCATTACCACGCGCAACCTGCAGGATGAGAAACGCCTGGGGCAATTGCTGACGCAGGATATCCTCGACGTTTATCCGCAATTGCGCGGCATCAGGATCGACAAGGCCTGGTCCGGGTTGATGGGTTATGCGCGGCACAAGATGCCGCACATTGGCCCGCTGGGGCAGGGATTGTGGGCGTGTACATCATTTGGTGGCCATGGTATGAACACCGCGCCGATCGGCGCACGCGTCATCGCCGAGGCGATCTGCGGCGAAACCGATCGCTACCGCCTGTTCGATGCCTACGGCCTGGAATGGAATGGCGGCCCCCTGGGCCCGGCGGCCGCACAAACGGTTTACGCCGGCCTGAAAATGATGGATATGTTTCAGGAAAAGCGCTCGCAACACAGGGCGACTCATAAAAACTGAACCCCAGCGAGGGTCAAGGACGTGTCCATGGATACGCAGAATCCCGGTCCACTGTTTAACCTCACCGACAAGGACAGGCAATTGCTTGGCCTGCTGCAAGCCAACGCACGCGAACCCACCGCGTCATTGGCCCGCAAGCTCGGGGTCTCGCGCTCTGCGGTGCAGGAGCGGATTACCCGCCTGGAAAAGGCCGGCGTCATCACCGGCTACAGCGTGCGCATCGACCAGGACCGACTTCAGCAGACGGTGACCTGCTTTACCATGACCTCCTGCACCAACAAGAGCTACACCGATGTGATGACCTCGCTGCGCAGGATGGAAGCGGTGCAGGCCGTTTACGCGGTCTCGGGAGAGTCCGATTTCATCATTCACCTGGCCACCGCCACCCTGAGCGAACTCAATGCCGAGCTCATCAGGATCAACATGATCAAAGGGGTGGCGCACACCGCTTCGCATATCGTGATGGAAACCAAGTTCAGCCGGAAACTGATGGTGTGAAGTGCTGCCGGCCGTGGGAAACCGCGCGTCTCACGCTCCCCCCTCGGCTGCCATAGCGACTCAGCCACCTGACAAGTCATTCCTTGCAAAATAATTCGCCTCAACGCAATATTAAAAGCAATTGCTTGGTTAATTACCTCAAGCCTGACGCTTATGCCCTTCGCCGGCTTCCATACCGCGAACGCATTACAAGGAATCGTTGATGCAAACCCAAGACAGCAGTTGGGGCGAGTTGCTTAGCGGCAAGAACGCCACCCGCTCCATTGCCCTTTCAGGCGGCATCGCGCTGTATGCCACCAACACCTACATCGCCACCACCATCCTGCCGTCGGTGGTGGCCGAAATCGGCGGCCTGGCGCTTTATGCGTGGAGCACCACACTGTACGTGGTGGCCTCGATCCTCGGTTCCGCCCTCACCTCCAAGCTGTTGCAACGCACCGGTCCACGGCTGGCGTATGCGCTGGCCACACTGGTGTTCATGGTAGGCGTGCTGATCTGTGCCCTGGCGCCGAACATGCCGGTGATGCTCGCGGGGCGCTCCATCCAGGGGTTGGGCGGCGGGGTCTTGCTGGCCCTGTGTTACTCGATGATCCAACTGGTGTTCGAAGAGCGCCTGTGGCCGCGCGCAATGGCACTGGTGTCGGGGATGTGGGGCGTGGCGACGCTCGTCGGGCCGGCGGTGGGTGGCGTGTTTGCCGAGATGGACGCGTGGCGCCTGGCCTTCGGCTCGATGGTGCCGGTGAGCCTGGCGTACATGGTACTCACCAGCCGCGCCCTGCCCCCACGCGACACCACGGCGACCGCTACCACCCGTTTGCCGGTGCCGCAACTGGTGCTGCTGGCGGGCGCGGTGCTGGCGGTGTGTGCCGGCAGCGTCTCGGCGCTGCCGAGCTGGAACCTGTTGGGTATCGCCACCTGCGTCGTGCTGGTGGTGCTGTTGATCCGCAAGGAGTCCAGCGCCACCGTGCGTCTTTTGCCCCGGGATGCATTGAAGTTCAGCACCCCGCTCTGCGCGCTTTATGCGACCACCTGCCTGTTGGTGATCGGCATGAGCAGCGAGATCTTCATGCCGTACTTTCTGCAGCACTTGCATGGCCAGTCGCCGCTGATCGCCGGTTACATGGCCGCGCTGATGGCGGCCGGCTGGACGGTCTCGGAAATCATCAGCTCCGGCTGGACCGGCCGCGGTCCACATCGCGCCATCATCGCGGGGCCGCTGTTTATCGTGGCGGGCTTGATGATGCTGGCGATCACTACGCCCATCGCCAGCCAGGGCGAATGGACATTGCTGGCCCCTATCTGCCTGGGGCTGTTCCTGGTGGGGTTCGGCATCGGCCTGGGTTGGCCGCACCTGCTGACGCGCATCCTGCAAGTGGCTTCGGAACAGGACAAGGACACGGCCGCTTCGTCGATCACCACCCTGCAACTGTTCGCCATGGCCATGGGCGCGGCGCTGGCGGGGGTGATCTCGAACATGGCGGGCATCAATGAAGTGGCGGGCAATGGCGGCATCGCCCATGCCGCGCGCTGGCTGTTCGCGCTGTTTACCCTGGCACCCGTGTTGGCGCTGTTGATGGCGCTGCGGGCAACGCGGACAAAGCCGATCGAAGGCGCGCCCCTCGACCTTGGAATCGTCCAACCTGCCCCCATAACTAGCGAGGTATCCAACAAGGGGAAGCACAGACCATGACCAACCCGACCGAAACCGCCCTGCTCGCCGGCGGCTGCTTCTGGGGCATGCAAGACCTGCTGCGCCGCTACCCCGGCGTGCTGCACACGCGGGTCGGCTACACCGGCGGCGATGTGCCGAATGCCACGTATCGCAACCACGGCAACCATGCCGAAGCCATCGAGATCGTCTTCGACCCGACGGTGATCACTTACCGGCAGATCCTCGAGTTCTTTTTTCAGATCCACGACCCCAGCACGCCCAACCGCCAGGGCAACGACCTGGGCCCCAGCTACCGTTCGGCGATTTATTACCTGAGCGAACAGCAACGCGACATCGCTGAAGACACCGCAGCGGATGTGGATGCCTCGGGGTTGTGGCCAGGCCGTGTCGTGACGGAAATCGAACCGGCGGGGCCGTTCTGGGAAGCGGAGCCGGAGCATCAGGATTACCTGGAGCGGATTCCGAATGGCTATACCTGCCACTTCATCCGACCCAACTGGAAACTGCCGAAACGCGGTTGAAAATGTGGGAGCGGGCTTGCTCGCGAAGGCGGTGTGTCAGTTAGCAAGTTCTTCACTGACCCACCGCCTTCGCGAGCAAGCCCGCTCCCACATAAAGCAGTTCCTACATAAAGCGCCTCCCTCACAAGGCGCATTTCCCTCAGCGCATTTGCAGAATGATCGGGCTGCTGCTCGCCGGGCCCGTGTGCTCACGCAACTTGCCCACCGCCTTGGCATCCACCGCCCCACCCTGATTGCCCCAGGTGCCGCGCACAAACGTCAGCACTTCAGCAATCTCCTGGTCCGACAACTGCTCACGGAACGCCGGCATGCGATAAGCGTCCGCCACATTGGCCGCCACTACGCGCTGCGAGCCATTGAGGGTGATGTTGATCGCCGAGGCGTCCTCCTTGGCCAGTGCGGAAGTGGCGCCCGCCAGCGGCGGCATCCAGTCCGGTTGCCCTTTGCCTTCCAGCCCGTGGCACGAGGCGCAGCGGGTCACATAGGTATGCGCACCCGGCGCATCCAGGCGTTGCGCAGCCGATACCGCCTGATACTGCCAGGCCGCACCGTCGCGCTGCTCGTCGCCCGGCAACGACCGCAGATAGCGTGCAATCGCCGCCAGGTCATCGTCGCTCATGAACTGCGTGGAGTTGTTGAACGCCTCGGTCATCGAGCCATAAACCACCGCATGTTTGTTGCGACCGGTCTTGAGGAACTGCACCACTTCCGGCTCGCTCCAGCGCCCCAGGCCGGTGTTGGGATCGTCCCGCAGGCTCGGTGCGTACCAGCCGTCGAGCAAGCCACCGGCCAGGTACGGCTTGCCACTTTCATCCAGGGCCTTCTCGTTGAAGGCCAGGCCCCGTGGCGTGTGGCAACTGCCGCAATGCCCCGGGCCCTGCACGATGTAGGCGCCGCGGTTCCACAGCTCATCTTTCCCGGCCTTTGCTACGTAGGGCTTGCTGTCGGTAAACACGCCATTCCACAGCGCGATCGGCCACCGCATATTCAATGGCCACGGGATCGAACTCTTGATATTGGCCTGCTGCACCGGCGCCACGCCCTTCATGAAGAACGCGTACAGGGCGCGTACATCATCGTCGCTGAGCTTGGCATAGGACGGGTACGGCATCGCCGGATACAGGCGGCGCCCACCCGGCGCGACACCCTGGCGCACCGCGCGGTCGAAGTCGGCGAGGCTGTAGCTGCCAATGCCGGTTTCCGGGTCTGGCGTGACGTTGGTGGCGTGGATCGCCCCCAGCGGCGTGGCCATTTCCAGGCCACCGGCAAAGGGCTTGCCGTTGGGCACGCTGTGGCACGCCACACAGTCGCTGAGCCGGGCGACATACTCGCCTCGGGCGACCAGCGCCGGGTCCGTGGCGACGGGCTCGGCCCCCAGCGGCGAGACAGGCTCGCGGGTGACATACCAGGCCAGCAGGCCTGCGGCGACCAGGCACGGCAGCGCCAGCCAGCCAACGGTTCTTGCGAATCGACGGTTGTTCATAAGTGCTCAGGCCCCGGTCAGGTGAAGGAGTGGCGGCTTAACGGCATGCTGCGAACGCGCTGCCCGGTCAACGCCGCGACGGCGTTGGCCACGGCAGGCGCCACGGCGGGCAGCGGCGGTTCGCCAATACCGCCCATTTTTTCCCCGCTCTCGATCACGCGCACGTGCACCCGGGCCATCCGAGAAGGCGGCAGCACCGGGTACAAATCGTAGTTACGCGCCCGAGGCAAGCCGTCCACATACACCGCTTCCTCCAACAGCACCTGGGACAAGCCCAGCGACACCGCCCCATTCACCTGCGCCTCGACAATCGCCGGGTTGACGATGCTGCCCGGGTCGATTGCCTGCCAGATGTCGTGCACCTTGACCTGGCCGCTCTCGATCGACACCTCGGCAATCACCGCCGTCTGGGTGCCGAACGGTGACGCCATCGCCACCCCGCGTGCGCGCTTGCTGCCGTCTTCGGCAACAAACGGCCCACGTTTCCAGCCACCCGACAACTCGCCCACCGCCTTCAGCAGGGTGGTCAGCCGCTGGTTATCCCGCAACAGATGCAGGCGCAACTCGAACGGGTCCTTGCCACCCTTGTCGGCCAGTTCATCCAGGAAGGATTCGTAGAAAAAGTCATTCAGCGAATTGCCCACCGAACGCCAGTAGCCCAGCATCACCGGGCCCTTCACATAGATCTGCGCGATACGCTTGTTGGGAATCGCATAGGACTTGCCGGACAGTCCCTCAAGGGCCGTCGGGTCGAGCTTCTCGCCCTGCTTGCCCGCCAGGGCCTCGGTTGGCCCCTCCGTGGCACTCACCGCTTCAATCGCCACCGGCCAGCCGTCGCTGTCCAGCGCCCCACGGAAATTCACCGCTGCGACCGGGCGCAGCACATCCCGCAGGAATTCTTCTTCGCGGCTCCAGATCAACTTCACCGGGCGCCCCACCGCCTTGGCCAACTCGATGGCCTGCGGGTAAGGACTGGCCGAGTCATACAGGAAGTGCCGCCCGAAAAAACCACCCAACAACGGCGAATGCAGGGTAATCCGCTCCGGGGCCAGGCCGGTGCGCTTGGCGATATCGGCCAGGAACATGTCCTGCGCCTGATTCGGCAGCCAGATCTCCAGCGAACCGTCAGGGTTGAAGCGCGCCAGCGCCGAAGGCGGCTCCAACTGGGCATGGTGCAGGTACTGGTTGTGGTAAGTGGCCTCGACCCTGGTCTTGGCATTGGCCAGCGTGCCGGCCACGTCGCCCTCGTTCTCATCATCACGGGCCGGGCCGGTTTCTGCGGCCAGGCGCTTGAAATGCTCGTCGCTGGAAAAGTCCTTCGGCATCCCGCGCACCTTGGAATCAGCCGTCGGCTCCAGCCAGTCGACCTGAATCGACTCCACCGCACGCTTGGCATGCCACCAACGCTCGGCCACCACCGCCACCGCACCGGGCAGGCGATGCACCGAATGCACGCCCGGCATGGCCTTGACCTGGTCTTCATTGCGCAGGCTGCCCACGGTCATGCCGAGCCGGGGCGCATGCTGCACGGCGGCATGGAGCATGCCGTCGACCTTCATATCAATGCTGTACAGCGCCTTGCCGGTGGACTTGTCATACGCATCGAGACGCTTCACCGGCTTGCCGATCCAACGGAACTGGCTTGGGTCGCGCAGCTTCACACTGGACACATCCGGTACCGGCAGGTCCATCGCCCGCCCGGCCAACTCGCCATACGCAAGGGAACGCCCGGACGCCGCGTGTACCACCTTGCCCGGCTCGGTCGACAGCTTGCTCACCGGTACCTTCAGCGCCTGCGCCCCGGCCTCCAGCAACATGGCCCGGGCCAGCGCACCCAGCCGGCGCATCGTGGGGTAACTCATCCGCACCGACATACTGCCGCCGGTGATGCGCATGCCGTTCTCCATCACCACAAAGGCTTCACCGGGCGGGGCACACTCAACCAGGAACGTGGCCGGGTCGGCGTCCAACTCCTCGCCGACAATCTGCGCCATCGCGGTGAACGTGCCCTGGCCGCCTTCGATAAACGGGCTGAGCAAACGAATCGTGTTGTCCGGGCGAATCTCCAGGAAGGCCGGCACCTGTGTACCGCGTTCGGCCGTGGCCGCGGCGGTGGCCGCCTGCACTCGGCCAGACCCCAGCGGCAGGCCAAAACCGATCACCAGCGCGCCCACGGCCGTACTGGCCAGGAAGCGACGGCGGGACAGGTTCACCGGGTCAGTCAGCGCCGCGACCAAGGGCAGCGCAGTGGGATCAATGCGAATGTTCATCAGGCCTCTCCCTTCTGCGCAAGGTCATGCACGGCGGCATGAATGGCGTTATAGGTGCCACAGCGACAGAGGTTGACCATGGCGGCCTCGATCTGCGCATCACTGGGCTTGGGCGTGTGCTTGAGCAGCGCGGTGGCCGCCATTACCTGGCCGGATTGGCAGTAGCCGCATTGGGCGACCTGGTATTCGACCCAGGTGGCAACGACCCGCTTGCCGACGTCATCGGACTCGATGGCTTCGATGGTGGTGATTTCGCGGCCGACCACGCCGGAAACGGGCGTGACGCAGGAACGCACGACATTGCCGTCCACAAGCACCGAACACGCACCGCATTGCGCCAGGCCGCAGCCGTATTTGGTGCCGGTCATGCCCAGGTTGTCGCGGATGACCCAAAGCAGAGGCGTGTCGGGTTCGGCGTCGACTTGGTGGGTCTGCTGGTTAATTCGTAATTCCATGGCTCACCCGCTGATCATCGGTTGGTGTTGCATTTTTTAGTATTTTTAGACGGCAAGACGGGGCCTCGCCGCTGGGCATCGATGGCCCGTCTGGTTCGCGCGCGCGTGGTTTGACTAGTCTAGCGGGCGATGGGAATGACTTTAGACCCTGGTTCATCAAGGCGCTATGCAGGGGTGGGCAAGATCGCAGGATTAGGCAAGTATTCAAGAGGATTGCGTCAGGGGGAGCGGCCTGTGGTGTCAGTGGCGGTCACGCCGGGTGGTGTTCCACCAGAAAGTCGACAAATGCCCTGACCCGCGCAGGCATCGCCGCGCCGCCGACGAACACCGCGTGAATCGGCTCCTGGTCTCCGGGGTTGTACGCTTCAAGCAACGGCACCAGATCACCGCTGGCCAGGTCATCTACCACGCTGAATGCGCCAATGCGTGCGATGCCGGCACCCAGCTTGGCCAGCTGGGACAATACCTCCCCGCTGTTACCCTCGATCGTACCCGACACCTGCAGCGAAAAATCGCGCCCGTCCACGCGAAACGGCCAGTCGGGCGCTGCCCGGCGGAAGTTGAAACGCAGGCAGTTGTGGTTGAGCAAATCCTGCGGCACCTGCGGCGTGCCATGACGCGCCAGGTAGTCCGGGGAAGCGACTATGACCTCGCCGATGGAGCCGATAAGGCGAGCGGTCAAGGGGCTGTCGGCCAATTGACCGAAGCGGATTGCAACGTCCGCTTGCCCGCCCAGGATATCCACCACCTCATCCTCCAGCCGCAACTCAACCACGATGGCCGGGTAGCGCGCGCTGAACGCGGCAACCAGCGGCACGATCGACAGCCGCCCGTGTGCGAGCGCCGCGCTGACCCTCAGCCGCCCCCGTGGCGCGCCCTGGTCGGTGATCGCATCCTCGACTTCGGCCATGTCCGCCAGGATCCGCCGGGCGCCGCGCAAATACGCTTCGCCTTCGGCGGTGAGCGTGATCGCCCGGGTGGTGCGCAGCAGCAGGCGGGTGCCTATGCGCCCCTCGATGCGGGTGATGATGCGGCTGATGGATGACGGTGTGAGGCCCAGCACCCGAGCCGCCCCCGAGAGGCTGCCCTGCTCCGCGACCATGGCGAATACCGCCATCTCCCCCGACCGACCGCCTATGTCCACTTGTGATCTCCACGCAAAGCTGTAGTGCCCTGCCGAGGGCTACCGCCTGAAAAGTCGTGATTGTAGCATTTGACACAAAGATGAGGAGTCACCCATGCGTATCAATCCCCCCCTTGTAGCACTGTCCATCGGCGCCTTCGGCATCGGGGTCACCGAGTTTGCCCCCATGGGCATGTTGCCCGGGATCGCCGCCGACCTCGGTGTTTCCATTCCCGCCGCCGGGCTGCTGGTCAGCGCCTATGCCATGGGCGTGCTGATCGGCGCCCCGATCATGACCCTCGCGACAGCCAGGGTGGCGCGCCGTTATCTGCTGGTGGGCCTGATGGCCATTTTCACCCTGGGTAATCTGCTGTCCGCCCTGGCCACCGACTACCAGACCCTGATGGTCGCCCGGTTGGTGACATCGCTGAATCACGGGGCATTCTTCGGCATCGGCTCCATCGTGGCAGCGAGTGTGGTGGCGCCCGACAAACGCGCGGGGGCCGTCGCCGCGATGTTCCTCGGGCTGACCCTGGCGACCATCGGTGGCGTGCCCCTGGCAACCTGGTTCGGCGAGAACTTCGGCTGGCGTACGGCGTTCTGGGGCATCAGCGGGCTGGGGGCGTTCGTGATGGTGGCCCTGTGGTGGGCGCTACCGAATACGCCCGCTCCAAAAGGGGCAAGCCTGATGGCCGAAATCCGCGTACTGGGCCGCGGGCCGGTGCTGGCAGCGCTGGCGTTGACCGTGGTGGGGTCCAGCGCCATGTTCACGGTGTTTACCTATATCGCGCCGATTCTGCGGGATGTCACCCACGCCTCGACCAACTTCGTCACCGCAATGCTCGTGCTGTTCGGGATCGGCCTGACCCTCGGCAACGTCTGGGGCGGCAAGTCTGCGGACCGTTCGGTGGACCGCACCCTGATAACGTCGCTCGTGGTCCTGATTGCCGTGCTGCTGGCCTTCTCTGTGCTCATGCAATGGCCGCTGCCCGCCGCCTTGTCGATCCTGCTGTGGGGCGCCGCCAGCTTTGCGCTGGTACCTCCCCTGCAAATGCGCGTGATGGAAGCCGCCAAGGATGCACCCAACCTGGCCTCAGCGATGAACATCGGTGCGTTCAACTTCGGTAACGCCATCGGCGCGGCGCTGGGGGGAGCAGTGATCAACGCAGGGCTGGGCTACCCGGCCATTTCACTGGCTGGTGCGATCATGGCGGCCCTGGGTTTGCTGATGGTGCTGGGCCTCGGCTGGCGCTCGCGGCGCACAGGTTCACGTATCTGCCAGGAACCGGCGCAGGCATAAGGACAGCCGCGCTCAAACGGCCCCCCTGCACCCTCCCCTCTGAAAAGCCCCGAATCCCGGGGCTTTTTTGCGTCTGCCTGCCCGCCATCCAGCGCTGCAAAAATTTTCAACTAGTGACTTTCATTATGAAATCCACTGTGCAATATTACTTGCGTAATATTTAGCAACAGTTCCCGGAGTCCCTCATGAAGAAAGCCAGCTTCCAACCCATGTCCTGCCCGGTCGCCCGTGCCCTGGAGCACATCGGTGATGGTTGGAGCCTGTTGATCCTGCGTGATGCGTTCTACGGGCTGCGCCGTTTCGACGAGTTCCTGCAGAGCCTCGGGATCGCCTCGAACACCCTGACCCGCCGCCTGAATGCGTTGGTGGCCGGCGGCTTGCTGGAACGGCGCCCGTACCAGGACAACCCGCCGCGCCATGAGTACCACCTCACCGAAGCGGGCCGGGACTTGCGCCAGGTCATCCTCACGCTGATGGCCTGGGGCGCGCGGCATGCCGAGGGCTCGACCAAGGTGTTTCTCGCCGACGAGTCCACCGGGCGCCCGGTGGTGCTGGCGTTGATGGATGCCAACACCGGCAAACCCATCACCCGTGCGGGCCACCGCGTACATGTCAGCGCCGATGCCGAACCGCTGACCCTGTGGCGCGCACGAACCGGCCGGGCCTACGCCGAAAAAGACCAGCTGGTCAGCCCCTTCCCCCACTAATACTCAACGAGGTCATTTCGTCATGGACGCTCCAGTCAGCGCTGTGCCCGAACCCACCCAACCATCCCGGCGCAAACAGGTTTTGCGCCTGGGGCTGCTGACCCTGGCCGTGGCGGGCGGCGTGTGGTACGCCAGCCACTGGTGGCTGGTCAGCCGGTTTATCGAAGACACCGACGACGCCTATGTCGGGGCGGATGTGACGGTGATCAGCACCAAAGTGCCGGGCTATATCAGCGAAGTGACGGTGCAGGACAACCAGTTCGTACGGGCCGGCGACGTGCTGGCGCGCATCGATGTGCGCGACTACCGCACGGCCCTGGCCAAGGCCGACGGCGCCGTGGCCGCGCAACAGGCCTCGCTCGCCAACCTCGACGCCACCGAACAACTGCAACTGGCGGTGATCAACCAGGCCAAGGCACAGATCGACGCCACCGATGCCGAAGCACAACGGGCCGGCGACGATCAAACGCGTTACCAGAACCTGGTGCGCAGCCAGGCCGTATCGGTTGAAAGCGCACAGCGGGTCAGCGCCGTCTGGAAGACCGCCCGCGCCGACCACTCCCGGGCACAGGCCGGGTTGATGGCGGCGCGCCGGCAAATCGACGTGATTGAAACCCAGCGCGGCCAGGCGCGTGCCGCGTTGCAACAGGCCCAGGCCGAACGCGACCAGGCGCAATTGAACATCAGCTATACCGAACTGCGGGCGCCGGTGGATGGTTACGTGGGCAACCGCCGCGCCCGGGTCGGTGCCTACGCCGCGGCCGGCAGCCAACTGATCTCGGTGGTGCCCGCGAAAGGATTGTGGGTGGATGCCAACTTCAAGGAAGACCAATTGGGGCGCCTGCAGGTCGGGCAAAGCGTGAGCATCCGCGCCGACATCCTCCCCGGCCGTGAATTCCACGGGCACATCGAGAGCCTGGCCCCTGCCACCGGGGCGCAATTCAGTGTGCTGCCGCCGGAAAACGCCACCGGCAACTTCACCAAGATCGTGCAGCGAGTGCCGGTGCGCGTACGCCTCGACAGCAACGATGCCGACTTCGGCGCCCTGCGTCCGGGCCTGTCGGTGATGGCGAAGGTCAACACCGATGAGGCGTTCGAGGACCAGGCCAGCGCCCTCAAGGCCCAGCTATGAACAGCCCGTTGCCCGCCCTCAGCACCGCACAAAAGGTCGCGGCCTTCGCCACCATGTGCGTGGGCATGTTCATCGCCTTGATCGACATCCAGATCGTCTCCGCCTCCCTCAAGGACATCGGCGGCGGGTTGTCTGCCGGCGCGGACGATACGGCGTGGGTGCAGACCGCCTACCTGATCGCGGAAATCATCGTGATCCCCATGTCAGGCTGGCTCTCCCGGGTGATGAGCACGCGCTGGCTGTTCGCGGCGTCGGCGGCCGGGTTCACCTTGACCAGCCTGCTGTGCGCGATGGCCTGGAACATCCAGAGCATGATCGCGTTTCGCGCCTTGCAGGGGTTCCTGGGGGGCTCGATGATTCCGTTGGTGTTCACCACCGCGTTCATGTACTTCAACGGCAAGCAGCGGGTGATCGCCGCCTCCACCATCGGCGCCATCGCGTCCCTGGCCCCCACATTGGGCCCGGCCGTGGGCGGTTGGATCACCGACATCTCCTCCTGGCACTGGCTGTTCTACATCAACCTGCTGCCCGGCCTGTTCGTGACCTTTGCGGTGCCGATGCTGGTCAAGGTCGACCGCCCCAACCCGTCATTGCTCAAGGGCGCCGACTATATCGGTATGGCGTTGATGGCGGTGTTTCTCGGCTGCCTGGAATACACCCTTGAAGAGGGCCCGCGCTGGAACTGGTTCAGCGACAGCACCATCTCGACCACTGCCTGGATAGCCGCCATCAGCGGCGGGCTGTTTATCTGGCGTTGCCTGGAGATCAAGGAGCCGATCGTCGACCTGCGCGCGCTTCGGGACAGGAACTTCGCCCTGGGCTGCCTGTTTTCATTTATCACCGGCATCGGCATTTTCGCCACCATCTACCTCACGCCGCTGTTTCTCGGGCGGGTGCGCGGGTACGGCTCGCTGGATATCGGCCTGGCGGTGTTTTCCACGGGGGTGTTCCAGTTGCTGGCGATCCCGGTGTACGCCTTGCTGGCCAATCGTTTCGACCTGCGCTGGATCCTGATGTTCGGGTTATCGCTGTTCGCCCTGTCGATGTGGGACTTCTCCCCCATCACCCACGACTGGGGCGCCAGGGAGCTGCTGTTGCCCCAGGCCATACGCGGGTTTGCTCAACAAATGGCAGTGCCGCCGGTGGTCACCCTGACCCTCGGCGCACTGGCCCCCGACCGCCTGAAGCTCGCCTCGGGCCTGTTCAACCTGATGCGCAACCTCGGCGGCGCCATCGGCATCGCCGCCTGCGCCACGGTGCTCAATGACCGCACCAACCTGCACTTCCTGCGCCTGGCCGAGCACCTGAACATCCGGAACGAGTCGATGAATGTCTGGCTTGACCAGCTTTCAGGGAACGCCCAGTTGCTCGGGCAAAACAGCCTGGATTCGAGCCAGTTCGCGCTGAGTCAGCTATGGGCGCTGACCTGGCGCGAGGCGCAAACGCTGACCTATGCGGACGCATTCCTGATGATCATGGTGTGCTTCATCGTCGCCGTGCTGCTGGTGCCGTTGATGCGCAAGGTGCAGCCGCCGAAGCAGCCGACTGCGGATGCGCATTGAATCGTCCGATCATGTTGAAGGCCGCACCGGCGCCAGCCGGCTGAGCTTGGTCATCTGTTTGAATATCAGGCCAGGCGCAACCCGGCTGGCTACCTTCAGCACCTTGCTCAACCCCGGGCATATGTCCAGTTGGCCGGCTTCGATTTGCCGGATGCAGTGCTGCACCATCAGCACCGGGTCCATGCCTTTTTCGTTCTTCATTTCTTCCGCGAACTCGGCCCTGAGCAGCGGTGTTTCGGTGCCGGGTGGGGCAAGCTCCACCACGGTGACGGCGCTGTGCTGAAGCTGTGCCCGCAGGCACTGGGTGTAAGCGTGCAATGCGGACTTGGACGCACTGTAGACGGGCGCCGCCGGAAACGGCACAAACGCCAGCCCGGACGAGACGTTAACAATCAAACCGTGCGGGTGCTTGAGCAGCCAGGGAAGAAACTGCTGGATCATCCGGATCGGGCCGTTCAGGTTGATCTCGATCTCTTCAGTCACGTCCGCCAGCGCCCGCCCTCCGGCCAGCTTGATATTGCGCATCACGCCCGCGTTATTCACCAGCGTATCGAGCCCAGGGAACTGACCGGTGACTGCCGCAAACAGCGTTAGGATGCTGGCGGGGTCGCGCACGTCGCTTTGAAACGTGTGCAGGCTCGGCAGCAGTTGCCGCGCCTCGTCCAGCCTGTGCTGATCGCGGCCCGTCACGATCACGGTATTGCCTCGTGCCACAAGCTGGCGGGCAAGCTCAAGCCCGATACCACTCGAACCTCCCGTCACTAGCACTGTTCGTCCGGTCATCTTCATCGAAACTCTCCAATGGTGGGTCACACGCAAGGAGCTTGAGGGATACACTGGCCTTAAGTAAGTAGGCACCCAAAAGATCTATACGCACCTGAAAGAGAGTGTCCAACGAATGAACAAACACCCTGGTTTTACCGACGAGCAGATTGCCGCCGCCCAGTTTTATGCCCGGCAAACACCCCCGAAGGATCTGGACCCACGGATCGCGCCCCTGGTGACCGACCTGATAGGTCGCGTTGCAGACAAATGGACCATGCTGATTCTTGAAGCCTTGATCGAGACGACGCCGCTGCGCTTCACGCGCCTGAGTGAGCGAGTCGGCGGCATCAGCCAGAAAATGCTGACGCAGACTTTGCGGGGGATGGAGAGGGACGGCCTGGTGGTGCGCAAGGTCTACCCCGTCGTACCGCCGAAGGTTGAATACAGCCTGACAACCCTCGGCTTTACGCTGGGTGCCGCCTTTTGTGGCGTGTGGGTCTGGGCGGCAAACAACCTGGAGGAGATTGAACAGGCACGGGCGGATTTCGATCTACGGTGCAACACCGAGTCATAAGGCCGCAAGGTACTGGAGCACCTCTCCAATCCCGTCAATATCGGGAGCCTCGCTCACGGCGGCTTGCGGGCTGCACCATGGGTAACTCAGGCCGGACACCCAGCTCATCACGCTCCCCAGGTCTGACGCCGGCAGCGTCTTCATATGCTCGATGGTAATCGTCAGCCTTTCGACCAGCCCCGCTTCGGCATTGAACTGCCATTCATACACACCACACCCTACCCGGGCTTCGCCGGAGTTCTTGTCGGACATGCCCACCAGCCATTTGCACTGATAGGTTTTGGCCCCCGCCTGCGGTGGCTGCCCCAGGCAAAACGTATAGACGTTTTCAAAGGTCTGCCCGAACCGCCTCACCAGCACATCGCCGATGCCGCCCACCCCTTCGACGTGGGGCGGAAACGAGATGGACCCGGTGCGCACCACCATGTCCAGGATTGCCTCGGGAACAAACGCCCGGCTGAGCAAATGCGGGCGGTTGCCGTCCTTGGCGAGTATGTAGTGCTGAATCGCGAGTTGAGCAGTGTTCATGGTTTTTCCGTCGATTCCCTATCAGGTAATGCTTAGGCCTTCTGGATCAGCTCTCAGAGGTCACAACAGGCTCATCACCGGACTCGGCAGCCAGCTTCAATCGGTCTGCCTTGCTGATGTATTTATCCTTTTTGGCCGGTGCCAATTTGGCGCTGGCCTTTTTGGCCTTGGCCTTGAACAGCTGCTGTAGTTTTTTTTGACGATTCATGTTTTCTATCCGGTGTGTCATCAGTGCTTGCCGGCGTGATTATCCATCTTTCATGCCTTTATCGAAGCAGATTTAATTCACGGCACTCCACAGCGCCACCGCGGTCTGTCCCTATACGCCTCTATTCTCGCCCAGCGGAGCCACCATGATCATCGTCCACCACCTCAACAACTCCCGTTCGCAACGCATCCTGTGGCTGCTCGAAGAACTCGGCCTGCCCTACGAGCTTAAGCGCTACCAGCGCGACCCGAAAACCAACCTCGCGCCCCCTGAACTCAAGGCGATCAATGCCCTGGGCAAATCACCGGTGATTCAAGACGGTCCCCACGTGGTGATCGAGTCCGGCGCCATCATCGACTACCTGATTCGCCGCCATGGCAACGGCCGCCTGCAACCGGATCCGGCCACTGCAACCTATGACGAATACGTGCAATGGCTGCACTTCGCCGAAGGTTCGGCCATGCTGCCACTGATGCTCAACCTGTACGTCGGGCGCCTGGGTGACGCGGGTGCGCCGTTGCATCCGCGTATCGAATCCGAGGTGGCGAACTACCTGGGTTATCTGGACAACGCACTGGGGCTCACGCCGTACCTGGTGGGTGACGAATTGACCGGCGCGGATATCCAGATGAGCTTCATCGGCGAAATCGCCCGGGCTCAGGGCAAGCTGCAGGCCTACCCGAATGTGGCGGCGTGGGTGCAACGCTTTCAGGAACGGCCGGCGTATCGCAAGGCGCTGGAACAGGGTGGCGCATACGCGTTCGCGAAGTAAAAGGCCAGGCGGTTTCGGCGGGTGTTCATCTGTATTGCGTTAATCCCCGGGATGAGGATTACTGTAGGACGCATCCGGCATTGAGATAACACAGCATGTTCGAACTCGCCCCCATCCTGACGTATGTCGCCGTGGTCATCGGCCTTTTCCTGATTCCCGGCCCAGCCGTGCTGCTGGTGATCACCCGCACCCTCCAGGGTGGGCGCAAGGTCGGGATTGCCACCGGGCTGGGGGTGGCCTCGGGCGACCTGATCCATACGCTGTGCGCGGCGCTCGGCCTGTCGGCCATCCTGATGACCTCGGCCGTGGCGTTCAACGTGGTCAAAATCGTCGGTGCCTGCTACCTGATCTACCTGGGCGTACGCGCCTTCATGGCCAAGCCTGGCGTAACCACGCGCAAAGACCTGCCCACGGTGACCTCGACCCAGGCGTATTTCCAGGCGGTGGGTGCCGAAGTGCTGAACCCGAAAACCGCGATTTTCTTCCTGGCCTTCCTGCCGCAGTTTATTCACCCGGAATCGGGTTCTTCCCTGGCGCAGTTCGCGGTGTTGGGGTTGATCTTCTCGGGGCTCAGTGCGGTGTACACCACGCTGATTTCGGTGGCGATTCGTCCGTTGAGCCAATGGATGGTGGGCCTTTCAAGGCTGCGCCGTTGGGAGGGGAAGATCATTGGGACGTTGTTCATGGGATTGGGGCTGAAGATTGCTTTCCAGCAGCGTTAATCGGTTGCAAACCGCTGCCTTTTAACCCGGTACATCTCACCATCCGCGTGGCTGAGCAGGCTGTCGGCATCTGCTCCATCCGCCGGGTAAAACGCTACGCCGATACTGCAGGACGGCATCTTGACCGCGCCAAACTCAGCGCTCAGGGGCTGGGTCATCACCGCAACTATCTGCTGCACTTTGGCCGACACGGCTTCCGGTGATTGAATATCCGTCAGCAGCACGGTGAATTCATCCCCGCCCATCCGGGCCACCAGGTCGCTCTCACGCACACACCCTTCCAACCGTCGTGCAATCACGCAAAGCACGCGGTCGCCCACGGTATGCCCGTGCACATCATTGATGGCCTTGAAGTCATTCACGTCCAGAAACAGCAAGGCCAGAGGACTTTTGTGGTGGTGAGCGGCTTGCAGGGCCTCGTCCAACCGGTCATTGAACAGCGAGCGATTGGTGAGGGCCGTCAACGGGTCGTGATGGGCGAGGAAACGCAGCTCTTCCTCCGCCTGCGTCAGGGCGGTTACGTCCCGCGCAACACCGATCCGCGCCCCCACTTCCTCGGACCAGAAGGCCGCCCACAGAATGTGCACCACACTGCCATCCTTGCGGATATAGCGGTTGCGGAAGTCGACGTGGGGCTTGCCATTCATGACCCGCACAATCGACGCCCGGGTGCGGGCCAGGTCTTCAGGGTGCATGTAGTGGGTGATCAGGGTGCCGGTCAGCTCCTCGGCGCGGTACCCCAGCAGCGCTTCGCAGGCATCACTCACAAACACGATCTGATTTTCACTGTCGACCACGAACACCGTATCCAGCATCAAGTGGATCAGTTTGGGATAGAGGGCTTGCAGGTCAACGGGCATAGGTCTGGGGAGCGTCTGGTTCGGATTGGGCGATCATAGCCCGATCCCGAAGGATGGCGAAAAGGAATCATAGCGGCCCGCAGAATAGCCCCCGGCAATGTTGCTGCGCCAACTGCGTCGCCACCAGCAGGCTGCGCCACCCTTCAAGGTCGTAGGAGAGCGCCCGCCAGAGCAGCCACGGCCAATAGTCGCAGAGGTGGAACACGCACCAGATCATTCGACACTCGGTTTTTATAATGAACGAATGATTGCTATGCTGAACACCCGGCGACAACGCGTCAACCCATTTATGGATGATTTGAAGAACAAATGACCGACATAACGAACAATCTCAATCCAAGCCGAATCGACCTGCTGGCCCTGTCGATCAAGCGCGAACGCCAGGCTGCGGGGCTTTCATTGACTGAACTGGCAAAACGCGCAGGCGTGGCGAAGTCGACCTTGTCCCAGCTGGAGTCCGGCATCGGCAACCCCAGCATCGAGACCCTGTGGTCGTTGGCCACGGCGATGGGCTTGCAGGTGACCCGGTTCTTCGAACAACCCCAGCAACACCTGCGGGTAATTCGCGCCAACGAGGGCCTGACCACCTATACCGAAACCGGCCACTACGCGGCCACACTGCTTGCGGATTGCCCGACGGGCGTGCGTCGCGATATCTACCGGCTAAAGGTACAGCCGGGCGACGCGCGCCTGTCGCAGCCCCACCCTGCCGGCACCGTCGAGCACGTGCTGCTGTGCAGCGGCAGCGCGAATATCGGCCCGGCCGGTGCGCCTGTGCTGCTGCACGCCGGCGACTACATCAGCTACCTGGCGAATGCGCCCCATGTGTTCGAAGCACTTGAGGCGGATACCACGGCGGTGATGGTGATCGAACATCCCTAAGCCGCGGGGATGTGCCCTCAGGCATGGATAGGCAGGGCCAACCCGAACAGCACAAAAAAACCGCCGCAGACTTTATTGAATCGGCGCCCGGTTCGCGCCAGCCAGGGCCTTACCCGGTGCGCGGCGCTGGCCACCAGGTACTCGACGATGAACTCCACCACGGCGTAGGTCAGGGCGATGGTGAGCGTCTGCGCAACGATGCTCCGGTGCGGGTCCAGGAACGGTGGAATAAACGCGGTGAACAGCAGCAAGGCCTTGGGGTTTGAGATCGCCGATACCAGCCCCTGGCGGAACAGCGGCCAGCTCCGCGAGCTGGTAGTGCCGCTCGCCTCAAGGCTGACCGGTGCCGCCCGCCACAGCCCGAAGCCCAGCCAGATCAGGTACAGCCCACCCGCCACCTTCAAGGCCGTGAACAAACTGGCCGATGCCTGGATCAGCGCACCCAACCCCAACGCACACAGCGCCAGCACAATCGCAAAACCGAGCACGCCGCCACTGATGGTGAACAGCGTTTTGCGGCTGCCGTGAAGCGCACCGTGGGTCAGCGCCAATAACGCATTGGGCCCTGGCACCACCGCGATGCCGAAGCAGGTAACCAGGTAAAGCAACCAGGTATCAAAGGGCATGGATCCGATCCAGAAGGTGTTGGTTCAAGGCAGAATGTTGCGGGTGAACAAGCGTCCATGAAAAGCGCATAATTCAGGCCTTAGCCATTCGATTAACGAATAGAGGTCAGCGCGATGCCCGCCAGCGATTTGCAACTCGATTGGCTCAAATGCTTTGTGGCCGTGGTGGATGCCGGCTCGTTGTCTGGTGCCGCCCACGAGGTCAACCGCTCGCAGTCCGCCGTCAGCATGCAGATGAAGAAACTCGAAGCCGCCCTTGGACGACAGCTCTTGAGTCGCGGCCCGAGGCACCTGCAACTGACTGCCGATGGCCAGACGCTGCTGAGCTACGCCCGGCGCATGCTCGCCCTGCACGCTGAAACCCAAGCGGCGTTTCACGGTGAAGAGCTGACCGGGCGCATCCGCCTTGGCGTTGCCGAAGACTACGCGGCCCGGTACCTCACGCCGCTGCTCAAGCGCTATTCGCCGCGCTACTCCGGTGTGGAAATCGAACTGACCTGTGAACAGTCGACCACGCTGATCCCGCAGTTGCGCAGCGGCGATCTTGACCTGGCGCTGGTGTCTCGGGACTCGCCCCAAAGCGGCACCTTCCTGTTCAAGGAGCCCATGGTATGGGTAGGTTCACCGCAGTTCGAACTGTGGCGGCGCGACCCGATCCCCATCGCCGTCTACGAAAGCGCAAGCCTCGCCCGGCGGTATGCGGTGAACGCACTCACCCAGCAAGGCCGCGAATTCAAGGTGGTGTACAACAGCTCCAGCCTTGCCGGCCAGGTGGCCGCCGTCGAGGGCGGGCTCGCGATTGCCGCGATCACTCAATGCACCGTGCAGGATTCGCTTCAGGTACTCGGTGACGAGCACGGTTTGGGCAGCATTGAGCCCATGGAGGTTTCGATTCTGCGTAGCCGGGCGTCCCGCGGGTCCAAGGCGGTCAATAGCCTGCATGCGTTCATCATCCGGACGCTGAGGGTTCAGCCTTAGTAGGCAGAGCGTTTCGGCACAATCATCGAGCGCTTCGGCGCAGTGCCGTGCCCCTGCGCTGTTTAGGATCAAGGCTCAAACCACGCCTGGACACCACCGCGATGAAACTCAAAGCACTTGCCCCCGCGATTACCCTGATCATGGCCGCCAGCGGACACGCCGCCAGCTTCTCACTCAACAGCCCGGACATTGCCGACCAACGCCCGCTGACGCACCTGCAGGAATTCAACGGCTTCGGCTGCAGCGGCGGCAACACCTCCCCTGCCCTGTCCTGGGCCAACGCCCCGGCGGGTACCAAAAGCTTCGCCATCACCGTCTACGATCCCGACGCCCCGACCGGCAGCGGCTGGTGGCACTGGACGGTGGTGAACCTGCCCGTCACCGTCTCCAGCCTGCCGAGCAATGTGGGCACCCACCTGCCGGCCGGTGCAGTGCAAGGCCGCACGGACTACGGCCAACCCGGCTTCGGCGGCGCCTGCCCGCCCGTGGGTGATAAACCGCATCGCTATCAATTCACCGTGTGGGCGTTGAAAGTCGACACCCTGCCGATCGACAATCAATCCAGCGGCGCCCTGGTCGGCTACATGCTCAATGCCAACAGCCTGGCCAAGGCCACAATCACGGCCCCTTACGGACGCTAGTCACGATGGATGTTCACGAAGGTCTGCGGCACCGGGAAAGCATCATCGAAAGCTGCGTGATCAGGGCCCGGCAACATCACACCCTGCAACGCGTGCCGATCTTCATGAGCGCCCTTTGCCGCGTGCGCCAGGGGCAAAAACTGATGCAGTGGGATGAGCGCGAAATGCGTGCCGGCCCACAGCACCTGATTCTACTGCCGGCGGGCCGCGAGCTTGGGGTGACCAACTTTCCCGGTGCCCAGGGTGACTACATCGCCGACGTGGTGTCGTTTCCGGTGCCGGTGTTGCGTAACTTCGTTGCCCGGTATGGCGCGCAGTTCAAGGGCAGCATGCATGCCGACCTGTGCGTACGCCTGGACAAACAGACCCGACAAGCCTGGGACCAACTGCTGACCGCACTGAGCACCGGCGCCCCGTCGGCCCTGTGCACCCACTATGGCGAGGCCGTGTTGCTCTGCCTGTGCCTGGCCGGCCAGGCGGGACCGTTGCTGATGGATCGCAACGACCCCTTGAGTGAACGCGTGCAGCGGTTGATCGGCAGCAACCTGTCCAGGGACTGGACCGTTGCCACGGTCGCGCAGCAGTTGAATCTGGGGGAATCGACGTTGCGTCGGCAGCTGGCCAATGAGGATGCGAGCTTCAGGGCCATCCTGGAAAATGTTCGGCTGGGGGCGGCGTTGCAACAGCTGCAAACCTCCAGGGATTCCATCGGGGAGATTTCCAGTGCGTGCGGGTATGCGTCGGCGTCGCGGTTTGCGGTGAGGTTCAAGTCACATTATGGGCTTTCACCGCGGTCGTTGCGGGCGGCTATGTGAGATACACACTACCTGAGTAGCCCATAACCTGTGGCGAAGGAGCTTGCTCCCGCTGGACTGCGCAGCAGGCCCATTTTTTGGGGCCGCTGCGCGCCCCAGCGGGAGCAAGCTCCCTCGCCACAGGTACGGTGTTGATCTTTAAATGGCTGAAAATTTCCCATTGGGGAAATTTGCAACGCGTGTGGCGTATGCGACGGCTTGTTGATTTGCGGTGAGGTTTAAGTCGCATTACGGGCTTTCGCCGCGCTCGTTGCGGGCGGCGATGTGAGGTACACACTACCTGAGTAGCCCATAACCTGTGGCGAGGGAGCTTGCTCCCGCTGGACTGCGCAGCAGGCCCATTTTTTGGGGCCGCTGCGCGGCCCAGCGGGAGCAAGCTCCCTCGCCACAGGTACGGTGTTGATCTTTAAATGGCTGAAAATTTCCCATTGGGGAAATTTGCAACGCGTGTCGCGTATGCGATGGCTTGTTGATTTGCGGTGAGGTTCAAGTCGCATTACGGGCTTTCGCCGCGCTCGTTGCGGGCGGCGATGTGAGGTACACACTACCTGAGTAGCCCGAAGCCTGTGGCGAGGGAGCTTGCTCCCGCTGGACTGCGCAGCAGGCCCATTTTTTTGGGGCCGCTGCGCGCCCCAGCGGGAGCAAGCTCCCTCGCCACAGGTACTTCGCGGTTATTGAAGCGCTTTGGCAACCGCATCAAAGGCAAACATATCGTCGATCACCTTGCCACCCGTGGGTTTGGTCTGCGCCTGCCACACCACAATCACCACATTCCTGGTCGGATTGATGTAGAGGTACTGACCAAACGTACCGGCCGCCGTAAAGGCTTTATCCGCTTTGGAGGCGTCGGTCCAACCTGGCCACCACATGGACGCAAAATCACCGTACGCCGCATCTGAACCCGTAGTCGCGCTGGCAAAACTCAACCAGCCTTCAGGCAACACTGGCTGCCCACCGGCCTTGCCACCGCTAAGCACGAACTGCCCAAAACGCCCGTAATCCTCAAGCGTCGCGCTGATACCGCTGCCGCCCACTTCATTGCCATTAAGACCATCCAGCCACCACTTGGCATCGGTTTGCATGCCGTAAGGCGCCCAGATCTTCTCGCTCAGGTATTGCGTCAGTGGCTTGCCCACCGCAGCGCTCACCAGTTGCCCCAACACTTGAGTTTCACCGGTGCTGTAGTTGGTGCGAGTGCCAGGCGGCGCAGCGGTGGGCAGGCTGGCCATGAACTTGAGGAGCGACCCGGGCACTTGTTCACTACGCAGTTTGATCAAGTGGCGCTCGTCCGAGGTAGGGTCCGTGTATTGCTCGTTCCACTTGATCCCGGAGCGCATGGAGAGGATCTGGCGCACGGTGACCTGGTCATAACCGCTACCGGCCAACGCGGGTAAATAACGGGTGACCTTGTCATCCAGGCTCTTGATGGCGCCGTCCTGCAGCGCCGCGCCCACCAGCGTCGAGGTGATGGACTTGGCCACCGACATCGACATCCACCGGGTGTCGGCGGTGTTGCCTTTTTCATAACGCTCATCAACGATCTTGCCGTCCTTGAGCACCAACAGCCCGGTTACCCGGTTGATCGCCACGTAGTCATCGAGGCTGTAATGCTTGCCTTTGTAGTCAAAGGCAACCGGCCCGAGTGGCTGGCTGCTGCGGGGTAACGGGAACGGATGGCCGCCGGCCTTGATCGTGCGCGTCGGGAACAATCGGTCGGTATTACGGAAGGTAGTGACCGCCAAGTCCTCGCTGAGCCTGCCGTCATAGATGGCCTGCACGTCGCCGATCGGTTCCTGTGCATGGAGATAAGGCTTCGCGGGATCCGGGGTGGCCGCGCAGGCGGTTAACGACAGCGCAAGTGTCGACGCACACACCAACACATGAAGCGCACTGCGTTCAACCGGGGATGAAGAGCGATGAAGCACGGGCATAAACACCTCTTTATTATTGTTTGATCGGCCTTGAAACGCTTCGGCACGTAAGCAAAACCGACATGCCGAGGCTCAGGATGCAGCGGGGGATTTTTTCTGGCGCGCGGGATCGGGCCGGATTACGCGCGGAGTCGGGCCATGGGCAATCGAGAGGGTCTACACGGAAGAGAACGCTCTACGCAGGCAGTCTTATCAACGAGACTGATGATTACTATCGAACCGGTCGCCTATTGGCTTACCAAAACCGATTCCTATAATCACCTCCACTTTTCCCCCTCCCGTCTGTCCGCAGGCGAAATCTCCTCCCGGAACCCAACACCATGCCAAGCGCAAGCCGGGCCCCTAGCGGCCTCCCCGAACATAACCAACAAACCGTCCTGCAGCAGTGGCTGGCGATACTCTCGGTTGCCGTGGGCGCCTTCGCCCTGGTCACCAGCGAATTCCTGCCAGTAGGCGTACTCAACGACGTCGCCGCCGATCTCGGCATCAGCGCCGGCCATGCCGGCCTAATGGTCACCCTGCCCGGCATCATGGCCGCCCTGGCCGCCCCGTTGCTGTCGGTGGGCATTGGCGCCATGGACCGTCGCTACCTGCTGATCGGCCTGACCCTGATCATGATCATCGCCAACATGGTGGTGGCCTACGCCAGCGACTTCAGCCTGCTGCTGTTCGGCCGCGTCCTGCTGGGCATCAGCATTGGCGGCTTCTGGGCCACGGCCATCGCCCTCAGCGGCCGCCTGGCGCCCAAGGGCGTGGGCGTAGCGAAGGCCACCTCGATCATCATGATGGGCGTGACCCTGGCCACCGTGCTCGGCGTACCCGTCGGCACCTGGCTGAGCGGCCTGATGGGCTGGCGCATGACCTTCCTCGTCACCGCACTGGTGGGCATACCGGTACTGCTGGCACAGATGTTCCTGCTGCCGCGCCTCGAACCGGAAAAAGCCATTCGCATCGCCGACCTGCCGGCCCTGTTCATCAACCCACAAGCACGGGTCGGCTTGATCGCCGTATTGCTGATCGGCCTTGCACACTTTGCCGCGTACACCTACGTCGCGCCGTTCTTCAAAAACAGCTCCGGCTTCGACGGCCCGACCATTGGCTCCCTGCTGCTGCTCTACGGCGTGGCCGGCGTAATGGGCAACGTCTTCGCCGGCTTCGCCGCCAACCGCAGCGTGCGCCACACCCTGCTGCTGGTCGCACTGATGATCGGCACCAGCACCGCCCTGTTCCCCTACTTCGCCACCGGCATGAGCGGCGCAGTAATGCTGATCGCCCTGTGGGGCTTTGCTTTCGGTGCCTTCCCGGCGTGCGCGAGTATCTGGATGTTTGTGGTTGCGCCCAAGGATGTGGAGCGTGGCATGCCGCTGTTCGTCGCGTTGTTCCAGGTGATCATTGCCGTGGGCTCGTTCTTTGGCGGGCAGATTGTCGACAAGATGGGGACGTCGGTGCTGTTGAGTTTGGCGACCGCGTTGGTGGGCGCCGGGTTTGTGACGGTGCTGGTGTTGGGGCGCAAGGTGAGTAATAGCTTGGCGGCTCAGCCTGCTTGAGAAAGGAAAACGGGACTGATGGATTTCAGTCCCGTGGCTTGAGGCAGTGAGCACGGCGCCTTGCTCCATTGCCTACAGTTGCGTCAGAATCCGCCGGCTTGTGCACCTGGGTTGGCGTCTCTAAGGTTGCTCGGTCGCTGAAAACTCAGTGATCGGGTTTAGTAGCCCGAGGTTAACTGCAAGTGCATAAGCAGCATCTATCAGACCTTCTTGTCTGTGCTTGATGGTGGCTGTGCGCAGGGCGTCTTCGGACGCGCCGGCTTTTGTAGTTTCCCCGGTCTACTAACCTGCGTACAGCCGCCACCCCATTTCGTTTAGTAGCGACGTGGTGACGGCCCAGCTCAGGAAAACTACTGATATGTTCAAGGTAACGCCGAATCCTCCGGGATCTCCCGATTTGAAACTCAACCAAGCCGCGCACCGTGCCTTGGATCACTATCTCAATCCCTCCTCCACCAAAACCACCCCGCCGTCGGGTGCGCTGTTCAGTGTGGCTGCTGATGCCAGCAGTGAAAGTCTGATTACCAATAGCTATGAAACCTTTGCCTCGGTCAGCGCGTTGCTGCTTGATCTGTCGGACGAGCTGAGCGGGAAAGACCGTGATGTGGCGTTGGCTATTCATCAACTCAGTGAGTTGGGGGTGCTGTTGATGGGTAAGTTGATGGATCGGGAGGTGCCGTCTAGCTGAAACCGGACGCTGTCCAGGCTACTCAACTAGCTCAATCGACTGATCGCCGAGGCGCTGTAGGCATCTACGGCGGCTCAGCGACGACGATGCCGCTTTAGTTGAGTAAGTCGCCGCTCATGCTGCGCTCAATAGCGGTTTCAGGCCATTTGCCGCCATTACGAAACGCCGTTTTCGACTCCAAACGGACACTCCACTGATGTCAGGCAGGTGTGGGATTTCAGCTTCTGGTGGTCGCGACAAGAATGGGCTTTGTACCGTTGCGCCCTTTAAAGACCATTGTCACATCGACCACCGTATCCATTCCCTCAAAAAACACATCCGCGTTGACCCCATCGAGCCGTTTCTTCAGAGGGGTAGTACTGGTGATGTGGCGGCTCAGTAGGCTTTCAAAGTCAGCCCTATTGCTATCAATCCACCTCTTCAGATCGGTTCTGAGCTGCTCGATTGGCTTGAGCTTTTTACCCGACGGCTTTCGCTTGGGTCCTAGCGTGTCGAGAACGCTGATCTCGTCGATTGAGTAGAGAACCGGGACCATGCACAGTTCGGTCCCGTTCTCGTTCTTCAAGATGGCAACAAGAGTCGTGTCGGAAGGCGCCCGAGCAAGATCTTTTGGGGTGACGGAGAGTGTCACATCCACCCGATCGAACGGTTTAGGCAGAATCCCACCAATGGTCATGCTTTGAGCGAATTTCGTGATTTGTTGGCTCGCAAGCCTTGCCCAGCCGACCTTCTGTTGATTGAGCACGCATAGGCAACGGCTCGACTTAATCATCCGGGGGAGCACGATGCCGTTCTTCCTGGTCCACTGGAGCAGGTCAACCTTCGCATCAAATTTCAGTCGTGCAGAGCCCTCAGATGGCTTTACTGTTCCGGTGTATTTCGTGCCGGAAGGTGCGCCAGACCGAACGGCAGCACCAATTGCAGCTAGGTTCTTAGCCTTTCGTGCAGCTCTCTCTTGTTCCTGCTGATCCCGAGCAACCTGGACTCGCTTGGCTTGGTAGGTATCGGCTTTACCCTGAATCTTGGACATCGCTTCGTTGAATTCTTCGAAAGCCTTTTTGGCTAAGCGAACATCCTTCTCCATCCGCAACACCCTGGCCCAGTCGATCAATTCCAGATCCGGGTCGTCAATCCAATCATTGACCACGCTCCGAACTCGCTCACAAGAATTGGCTTTACTGTTATCGAAACAAACACTCAACTCCTTATTTTTCGAGGCCCCCCTGAAGGTAAGGTTCTGGCTGCCAAGTGTGACGAAGTCAGCCTCGTCCATGATGACTTTCGCATGAAGGTCCTTCACCTCGTAAATCGTGCACTTGTTGATGAGCAACAGCTTGAAGGCAGCGATTGTTGACGCCATACAGACGAAGTCCCTTACCTCAAACCGTGTGTAAAACGTTGCTTGCTTGTTGGCCAAGAGCTTAAGCGTGCTGTTTTCTGTGATGTAGGGGGACAGCACTGTCAGAGGCGTGGTGGCTTCTCGGATCTGCCGATTCCATCGAGGAGCCAAATTGGTTCTGATGCGGATCATTCAACCGTCCCTGGTCTGCCTGGGCGCGAGGCGCGGGGTATATTGGAATCCCTCCAGTATACCGCCGGCGCAGCTGACCATCACAGGCTGTAACCTTGATCGGCAGAGAACAGCCAAAAGCGAACGATCAAGAGAGTGTCAGATTTTTTGTGTACGAGCGGTGATGGCCTACCGTGAGGCAAGCCTTCATTCGACAGTCGCCACCGCCCCTCTTCCGGGACTGATGAGCAAACCTCATGAAGCCTTGCCGATTTACCCGTCTAGTCCTCAGTCGTTAGCGCGCTTACTGTCTCCCCACGCCCAACGGGAGATCAACATGCACAAACGCACACTCGGCAACAGTTCACTCAAAGTATCCGCCCTCGGCCTCGGCTGCATGGGTCTGAGCCATGGCTATGGCCCGGCCACGGATACCGAGCAAGCCATCGCACTGATCCGCTCAGCCGTTGAACGAGGCGTCACGTTCTTCGATACCGCCGAATTCTACGGCCCCTATATCAATGAGCAAGTAGTCGGCGAGGCGCTGGCGCCAGTTCGCGACCAGGTTGTGATCGCTACAAAATTCGGCTTCGCCGTCGGCACCGACAATACAAAACAGGCTCTGGACAGCCGGCCCGAACGTATTCGAATAGCCGTCGAGGGTTCGTTGCGTCGACTGAAGACCGATTACATCGATTTGCTCTACCAACACCGCGTCGATCCGGACGTGCCGATTGAGGACGTTGCCGGGGCGGTGAAAGACCTGATTAGCGAAGGAAAGGTCAAGCACTTCGGCCTGTCGGAGGCAGGCGCGCAAACCATTCGTCGCGCCCATGCGGTACAGCCGGTCACGGCGCTGCAAAGCGAATACTCGCTGTGGTGGCGCGAGCCTGAGCTGGAAATCCTGCCGACCCTTTGGGAGCTGGGCATCGGCTTCGTACCGTTCAGTCCATTGGGTAAAGGCTTTCTCACCGGCACGGTGTCGGCCGATTCCACTTATGGCAGTGACGACTTCCGCAGCATCGTCCCGCGTTTCAGCCAGTCGGCGCTGCAGGCAAATCAGGGTCTGGTGGTGTTGATCCGTCAGATTGCTGCGCAGAAACAAGCGACACCGGCCCAGATCGCGCTGGCCTGGCTGCTCGCGCAGGCACCGTGGATTGTGCCGATTCCGGGCACGACCAAACTGCATCGCCTGGAAGAAAACCTCGGCGGCGCGAACATCACCCTCGACGCTGCCGAACTCAAGGCCATTGATACCGCGCTGGCGCAGATCCGCATCGAAGGCGAGCGCTATCCCGAGGCTCTCAAGGCGCGCGTCGGTCGATGAGTACCGATCACGATCCGCTGCGGCGCACGGTCATCGCCGCACTGGCCAGCGCCCCGCTGCTGTCGCTCGCCGACGCGCAAGGCGCCAGTGAAACACCGCGTTCGGGCTCGCGGATTCTGGTCGCGTATTTCTCGCGCTCGGGCAATACCCGCGTGGTCGCCGGGCTGATCCAGCGTGGACTGGGTGCCGATCTGTTCGAGATTCGCCCCGCCCACGCCTACCCCGAGGACTATCTGCAAACCGTGGAAAGGGCGCGCCAGGAACGTGACAGTGGCTTCGAACCCGAGCTGCAAAACACGGTTCACGCCCTCAGCGACTACGACACGATCTATCTCGGCTTTCCGATCTGGGGTGAAACCGCCCCGCCGATCGTGCGCGCATTCCTCAGCGCCCACGATCTGACCGGCAAGACCCTCATCCCCTTCAACACCCATGGTGGATATGGCCTGGGCAACAGCCGCCGTGTGCTGGTCAAGCATGCGCCGAAGGCCAAAGTGCTGGAAGGTTTTGTGATGGAGGGTGAGCAGGAGCGCAAGACCATGGAACGCGTGAACGGCTGGCTGAAAGATCACCCTCTCACGCACTAATCGAATTCTGTACGGAGTAACTCCATGAAAATCCGCACGTTGGGTAATGGCCTGGAAGTGTCCGCCTTGGGTCTTGGCTGCATGAGCATGACGTCGGCCTACGGGCCGGCAGCCGACCAAGCCAGCATGATCAAGCTGATTCGTTCGGCCCACGAGCAAGGCGTCACCTTGTTCGACACCGCCGAAGCGTATGGCCCGTTCGCCAATGAAGAGCTGCTGGGGGAGGCCTTGCAGCCGATCCGCGAGCAGGTCGTCATCGCCACCAAGTTCGGTTTCGATATCGACCTGATCACCGGCGCACGTGGCGGCGGCACCAACAGCCGCCCGGAGCATATACGCGCCGTGGCCGAAGCGGCGTTGAAGCGTCTGCGCACCGATTGCATCGACCTGTTTTATCAGCACCGCGTTGATCCCCAGGTGCCCATCGAAGACGTGGCCGGCACCGTCAAGGATCTGATCGCCGAGGGCAAGGTCAAGCATTTCGGCCTTTCTGAAGCGGGTGTGGAAACCATTCGCCGGGCCCACGCGGTGCAACCGGTCACGGCGGTGCAAAGCGAATATTCGCTGTTCTGGCGTGGCCCGGAGCTGGAACTGCTAGCCGTGCTGGAAGAACTGCGGATCGGCTTCGTACCGTTCAGCCCGCTGGGCGCCGGTTTCCTCACCGGTCAGATCGACGAGAACACGCAGTTCGACGCGAGCGATTTCCGCAATTTCGTCCCGCGCTTTTCCCCTGAAGCGCGCAGGGCCAATCTGGCGTTGGTCGATGTGGTGAAAGCCGTCGCGCAACGCAAACACGCCACGCCGGCGCAAGTGGCACTGGCCTGGTTGCTCGCACAGAAACCGTGGATTGTGCCGATACCGGGCACGACCAAACAGCATCGCCTGGAAGAAAACCTGGGCGCGGTCGAGCTGCAATTGAACGGCGACGATCTGCGCGTGATCAACGAACAGATGGCACAGATTCGGGTGCACGGCGAACGTCTGCCGGAGTCGGCACTGAAAATGACCGGACTCTGAGTCTGCCCGACGCGGCGCCATGTGCGGCGTCGCTTTTTCTGTCTGACCGGAGAACTCATCCGATGAACCGATTGATTGCGCCACTCGTTGCTTTGTCACTGATGGCGGCAGAGTCCCAGGCCGCCAGCGAAATCCGCGTTACGCCGAACGGATCCCAGCCTTCGATCAAGGGCGCAGCGGAAAACTTTACCGGCTCTGTACGCGTCGATGGCCTGTTCAAAGGTGAAGCGCCCGCGCGCATCGGTGGCGGCACGGTGACCTTCGAACCCGGCGCACGCACGGCGTGGCACACCCATCCGCTGGGACAAACGCTGATCGTCACTGCCGGCGTCGGCTATGTGCAGCAAGAGGGTGGCGCGCGTCAGGAGATCCATCCGGGCGACACTGTCTGGATTCCACCGAACACCCGTCACTGGCACGGCGCCACGGCCAGCAACGGCATGACCCACATCGCCATCGCTGAAGCCGAGGATGGCAAGACCGTCACCTGGGCGGAGCAGGTCTCGGAGGCGCAATACGCCGGCCAATAAAGTTACGGAATGTGTCGAAGCTGCTCGACCGGCACGTTCGCGGCGAACCGCCACGTAACCTCAATGCCCCGTAACAACCTGCCCGCACCGGGATTCCAGCGGTTATCGCACGTCGACTCATGAGTTCTGCTCATGAGTCCATGCGCTATTTCGGGGTTAATCGCCACAACCATCCTCCTTACGATCCAGCAACACCGCAGCGCCCCGCAATGGATGGAGCCCTTCACGATGATCACTGACACCCGCGACCGCACTGCCCTCCCCACACTCATGGCGCTCTGCCTGAGCGTCGGGGCGATGTTCAGCGTCACCACTCAAGCAGCCGAGGCTTCGCCCACCATGACCAGCACACCCGCCAGCGCAGCCCGCTTGTCGAGCCAGCAACAAGCCATTCCACTGATCGCGGCGTTCATGGCGACCAGCGACATGCCCAACCTCAACACGGCGCTCAACCAAGGGCTTGATGCCGGCCTGACCATTAGCGAAACCCGCGAAATCCTCGTGCAGCTCTACGCCTACGTCGGCTTCCCGCGCAGCCTCAACGCCTTGAATGAATTGATGACCGTGGTGCAGGCGCGCAAACAACGCGGCCTTGACGATGCGCCGGGGCGTGAGCCGAGCCGGGTGATACCGGTGGGGGATGAGCTATTGGCAGCGGGTACGGCGAATCAAACGAAAATCTCCGGCGCCCCGGTCAAAGGCCCGGTGTTCGAGTTCGCCCCAGTGATCAACCAGTTCCTGCAAACGCACCTGTTCGGCGACATCTTCGAGCGCGACAACCTCGACTGGCAAAGTCGCGAATTGGCGACTGTCGGAGCGCTGGCAGCGACGCCGGGGGTCGAGCCTCAGTTGCGCTCGCACATGGCGGCGAGCCTGCGCGTCGGGCTCAGCGCAGCACAGTTGCACCTAGTCACCGAACTGCTGAAAAAGCATGGCGATGCACAGACTGCCGAGCGGGCCAACGCAGCGCTGGTCCAAGCCCTCGCGGCGTCGAGGAAGTGACATGAGAACTGCAAAACGTCTGCTGAGCGTCATGCTGTTGAGCCTGTTGGCGGCCTGCGCGAACCACTCCGAAGGCCCGCTGCTGATCCAGAAACAAGGCAGCTTCGCCGCCGGCGGAACGATGACCACGGCACCGGGCACCTTCAACCCGCGCCAACCGATGACGCCCAACGGTCAGACCTACCACGGTGACCACGCCTACGCCTTCTATCAAATCCCGGTGGACGCGCGAAAACTGCCCATTGTCATGTGGCACGGCGCAGGTCAGTTTTCCAAGACCTGGGAAACCACCGCCGATGGTCGCGAGGGTTTTCAGAACATCTTTCTGCGCCGCCACTACGGCGTCTATCTGATCGATCAACCCCGGCGTGGTGATGCCGGGCGCAGCATGGTCGAGACTACCATCAAGCCTGTGCCGGACGAACAACTGTGGTTCAACCAGTTCCGTATCGGCCTTTGGCCCCGCTACTTCAACGGCGTGCAAGTGGCACAGGACGCCCAGACCCGCGAGCAGTTTTTCAGGGCTATGACACCGAACACCGGGCCGTTTGACATGGGCGTGGTCTCCGATGGTGTGTCGGCGCTGTTCGACAAAATCGGCCCCGGCATCCTGTTTACCCATTCTCAGGGCGGCGGGCCGGGCTGGTTGACGGCGATCAAGAACGACAAGGTCAAAGCCATCGTGGCGTTCGAACCGGGCAGCAGTTTCGTGTTTGCTGACGGTGAAGTGCCGGCGCCGATCCCCAGCGCGTTCGACACGGTGCAAGGCGCAGCGGTGCCGATGGAGCAATTCATGGCACTGACGCGCATTCCGATTCTGATCCTGTACGGCGACAACATCCCGGAACAGGCAGTCGATCTGCCCGCTCAGGACAGTTGGCGCGCACGCCTGAAAATGGCCCGGCTCTGGCGTGACGCGGTCAATCGCCATGGCGGTGATGTGCGACTGATACACCTGCCGGAGATTGGCATTCACGGCAATACCCATTTCCCCATGTCGGATCTGAACAACGTGCAGATCGCTGACCTGGTCGCGCAGTTCCTCAAAGAAAAACAGCTGGACTGACCCAAATACTTTCGCAACTGCCGTCCTTTTTTTGCTCAGGAGCTTCACGTGAAGAACACCCTCAAAGCCACGTTCATGTCGGCATTGGTCGGCCTCTCGGCAGGCGAAGCCTTGGCCGCCGACTACAAGAAGAACCCATTCACCCTCGCCTACGACGGCGCGATCACCCGCAACGAACCGGGCAGGGTCAACATCCACCCGGTCAGCTATAAGCTCAACGGTCTGGACATCGCCGCCAACGTCTACACGCCTGCCAACTACGACGCGAAGAAGACCTACCCGACCGTGGTGGTTGCGCATCCAAATGGCGGCGTAAAGGAGCAAGTCGCCGGTCTGTATGCCCAGCGCCTCGCCGAACAGGGCTACATCACCATCACGGCCGATGCGGCCTATCAGGGCGCCAGCGGTGGTCAGCCGCGCAGCATCGATAAACCGGCGTATCGCATCGAAGACATTCACGGCATGGCCGATTTCATCAGCCAGTTCGCTGGCGTGGATGACAATCGTCTGGGCCTGCTCGGCATTTGTGGCGGCGGTGGTTATTCGTTGGCGGCGGCGCAAACCGACAAACGCTTCAAATCCCTGGCAACGGTGAGCATGTTCAACTCGGGTCGAGTACGCCGCAACGGCTACAGCGACTCGCAACTGGACAGCATCCAGCAACGTTTGCAACAGGCATCAGCAGCCCGCGCGCAAGAAGCAGCGGGGGGCGCGGTGCTGTATACGGGGGATGCCAACCTCACCGATGAGCAGACTGCCAAACTGCCTTTCGAACTGTATCGCCAAGGCTATGAGTACTACTGGAAAACCCACGCGCACCCGAACTCGACCTTCAAATACACCACCAGCAGCCTTATTGACCTGATGCGTTTCGACGCCACCGACCATATCGAGTTGATCAATCAACCGTTGCTGATGATCGCCGGCAGCAAGGCCGACAGCCTGTACATGACTCAGGATGCGTTTCCCAAAGCCGCCGGCACCACCGACAAGGAAGTGTTCATCATCGATGGCGCCACCCACATTGAAACCTACTGGGTGCCGCGTTATGTCGATGCGGCGATCGGCAAACTGACGGATTTTTACGCACGCACCTTGTGATCAGCGCGCCAAGGGTCGCACATCCGTGCGCGACCTGCTTTCATGGAATAATCACGCGCTCCTCATGAGAGGTTCTCATCAATGTCCCGCCCCAATCTCAACGACCTGCAAGCCTTCGTGGTCATCACCCGCGAAGGCAGTTTTACCCGTGCTGCCGCGCAACTGGGCGTTTCGCAGTCAGCGCTGAGCCACACTCTGCGGGCACTGGAAACCCGGCTGGGCGTGCGCTTGCTGACGCGGACTACGCGCAGTGTTTCACCAACGGAGGCGGGCCAACGCCTGTATCAAGCGATGGCGCCGCGCTTTGAAGAAATTGAACTGGAACTGGCTGCCGTCAGCGAGTTTCGCGACACCCCCGCCGGCAATGTACGGATTCAGGCGTCCGAGCATGCGGCGAACAATATTCTCTGGCCGAAGCTGCTGAAGGTGCTGCCCGACTACCCGGACATCAAGGTCGAAATCACCGTCGATTACGCCCTCGCCGACATCGTCGCGCAGCGCTATGACGCTGGTGTTCGACTGGGTGACCAGGTGGCCAAGGACATGATCGCCGTGCCGATCGGGCCATCGTTACGCATCGCCGTTGTCGGCTCACCGCAGTATTTCCAGCAGCGGCCTTACCCGATGGAACCGAGAGATCTGGCGGCGCACAACTGCATCAACCTGCGCCTGCCGACTCACGGCAGCCTGATGCAATGGGATTTCGAAAAGGATGGCCACGAACTCAAGGCCCGCGTCGAAGGCCAATGGACATTCAACAGCAGCGTGCCCATTCTGCGTGCGGCCGTGGCGGGATGTGGCTTGGCTTTCCTGCCAGAGGACATGGTGGCGAAGGAGCTTGCCGACGGTAGCCTTGTGCGGGTGTTGGAAGATTGGTGCCAACCCTTTGCCGGTTACCATCTCTACTACCCCAATCGCCGTGAACATTCGTCAGCGTTTGGCGTTGTAGTTGAGGCGTTACTCTACAAGAGCTGAGTCATCGACCTTCAAGGCGTCTGAATTTTTCCCGCCCCCTCAAACCGTGAATGAGCAGATGATTTTGATCGACTGCGTCGGGCGCGACCGGCTGCAAGCCGATTGCTGACCCTCGTAACAAGCAGCTTCTGGCTTATCCCCCCTAAAGCCCCACCCAAAAACGCCGATAACCTCCTACCACCAATCACCACCCGCTCCCCCACACCCGATTCGCTCCCAGCATGCCCGTATGGCACGTCGCATGCTTGCCTCACCCCGGCCCGTCCACATGGAGTACGAGTGAATGCCTGCCCAAGCCCGTTTCATCGAGCACTACCGCAAAGCCGACCGCATCATGCTCGCCCTGATCTGGCTGATGACCCTCTTCTCCCTCGGCCTGGCGTTCTGGCACGACACGCTGCTTCAAGCGCTCTTCATAGGCGGCGGCACCAGCGTGGTGCTGACCCTGGCCTATCGCGTCATCGGCGGCACCCGCCTGATGCGTTGCGCCCTTGGCGTCGGCCTGATGGTCATGGCGGCGTTGCACATCAACCAGGCCCAGGGTGTCATCGAATCGCACTTCGGTATCTTCGCGCTGCTGGCGGTGCTGACGTTCTACCGCGACTGGCTGCCTATCCTGGTGGCCGCTGTCACCATCGCGGTACACCACGTGGTGTTTCATGCCTTGCAGCACCAGGGTTTCCCGGTGTTTGTGATGGAGCATCACGGCGGCTGGAGCATGATTTTCGTCCACGCGTTCTACGTGGTGATGGAGACGGTCGCCCTGCTCTACCTCGCGGTGCACAGCCAGACAGAAGCGCTAGAAAGCCAGGAAATGCTCGAAAAAATGCTCGCCGTCACCACGCAGTTCAGCGGTGAGGCCGTCAAGGGCAGTCCGGAAAAAGTGCATGTCTCCCTTGCCACCCGTTTCGATCACTTTCTGACCCAGATCACCGGCCTGATCGACGGCGTCGCCCGTGACTCTCACGGCCTCGGCCAACTCGGCCAGGAGCTGGCTCACGCCAGCGGCACCCTGGAAAAAGGCGCGCGCCACCAACTGGCGGAAATCGCCCAGATGACCGGTTCCATGCAGCGCATGGACTAATGGCCGACAGTAGCCGCTCATGACAGACCACTTCCAGCCAAGCCATTGAGCCACTTCGACCCTATCGATGAGTAAAACCAAAACACCCCGCACTTCAACCAAAGGCGGGGTGTTCTCTCTTACCTCACTTCACATCAATCACATCGCCGTGTGAAAAATCTGCTCAATCTCATCCTGATTGGCAGGACGCGGATTGGTAAAACCGCAGGCATCTTTCATGGCATTGGCTGCCAGGGTCGGAATATCGTCAGCCTTTACACCCAGCTCAACGAGCCCGCTCGGAATCCCCACATCCGCAGACAGTTTACGGATGGCCGTGATAGCCGCCGCAGCACCCTTCTCCGCATCCAGTTGCTGAGTCTCAACCCCCATTGCATGGGCAATATCCTTAAACCGGGCCGGGCACACGCTGGCGTTGAAGCTCGACACATGGGGCAGCAGGATCGCATTGCACACGCCGTGAGGCAGGTCGTAGAACCCGCCCAGTTGGTGCGCCATGGCATGTACATAACCCAGCGAAGCATTGTTGAAGGCCATGCCGGCAAGGAATTGCGCGTAGGCCATGTTTTCCCGGGCGGTCATGTTGTCACCCTGGGCAACGGCGGTGCGCAGGTTGGCCGAGATCAATTCGATGGCTTTGAGTGCACAGGCATCGGTGATCGGCGTGGCCGCCGTCGACACGTAGGCTTCGACGGCGTGGGTCAGTGCGTCCATGCCGGTGGCGGCGGTCAGGCCCTTGGGCATGGCGGCCATCAGCGAGGGGTCGTTGACGGATAACAGGGGGGTGACGTTGCGGTCGACGATGGCCATTTTCACGTGGCGGACTTCGTCGGTGATGATGCAGAAACGCGTCATTTCACTCGCCGTGCCGGCGGTGGTGTTGATGGCGATCAGTGGCATTTGTGGTTTGGCGGATTGGTCGACGCCTTCGTAGTCGCTGATGTGCCCACCGTTGGCGGCGCACAGGGCAATGCCCTTGGCGCAGTCATGGGGGGAACCGCCGCCCAGGGAAATAATGAAATCACAGTCGCTGCGGGCCAGCAATTCAAGGCCCTTTTCCACGTTGCTGACGGTCGGATTCGGTTTGGCGCCGTCAAACAGGGTGGAGTCGATATCTTGCTGGGCCAGCAGGCCGGCGACCTTGGCCGCCACGCCGGCTTTGGCCAGGCCGGCATCGGTGACGATCAAGGCTTTGCGGAACCCGTACTTGCGGATTGCGAGCATCGCCTCGTCGAGGCTGCCAATGCCCATCATGTTCACGGAAGGAATGAAGAAGGTGCTACTCATGATAAATCCTCTTTTTATTATGGAGACACGGGAGTCAGTGAGGTTTTCTACTCATCTCGCAGGTGATGCGGCGCGCCTTGTTGTCATCGTTGACGATCACAAAGCTGAGCCTAAACCTATGGCGTCAGACCGAAATGGTCCTTTAGCGGGCATTGACACCTCCTTTAGTACTGGAAGCAGGGCTTCACCCATTCCATGGGGGGCGGCAGCAAAATCTGACTTGCGCAGACCCCGACCCGCACGGATGGTTATGATGGTTCGCTGATCAACAGCCCTCACCCACTCTCCTGTGCAGGAACTGATCGGGCTGTCCGTCAGCGTGTTTGTTCTCGGGTATCTGCCCTGGGCCTGCGGTCGCCCTTCTGTTTACCGGGCACTGGCAAATTCTCATCTTCGTAGTGGCGATGCTGGCGGGTATGCATGTGTTTTCCAGCCTGGAAGGCCGGCGCACGTCTTGATGGGGTTTGACCCCGATTTTTACTGAACGCAACTCAAGGACGGCTTCATGGAACAACTCCAACCTCGTGGCACTGATGCGGACGGTTATATCCTCACCGTGTCCAACGTCGAGACGCAGCCACAGTTTCAGGCTTTGCTGACGGACGTTTGCATGACGCTCGCGCGGCCGGAACCTTTGCTGGACGGGATTTATCTTTATGGCAGTGTCGCGAGAGGCGACGCCGTGCCGGGGGTTTCTGACCTTGACCTAACCCTTATTCTGCACAGCCCACCTACGTCGCAGGATCTGGAAATGCTGGAGTCGAAAAGGCGCACGCTGGAAAGTCGGCATGCCGAAGTCACCAAGATCGATTTCGATATCGGTAGTCGTGCTGAAGTATTGGCACCTGACAATCGATTGAGCTGGGGGTATTGGCTCAAGCATCACTGTCGTTGCTTATGGGGCGATGATCTGACCCAACGCTTCGACCGGTTCAAGCCGTCGCGCGATATCGCCATTGCCGTGAATGGTGACTTTGAATCCGTGCTGACCCGGTATGCCGACCTTATCGACCAGGCGACCACACCGACGCAATCGCTACGCTTGCAGCGAGAAGCTTCGCGCAAACTCATCCGGTCAACTCAAGTGCTTCGCTCTGAACAGGACCTGATGTGGCCGCAAACACTGGAAGAGCTTGTCGAGCAGTTTGTTCAGCATTACCCGAGTATGAGAATGCAGATCTCTTTTTTCTTGTCCCAGGCAAGAAACCCGGATGCCAAGCCAAAGAAATTTACGACTCAGCTCCATGATTTTTTGACCTGGATGGCTACACAAACCGGTTGAGTCCATAACGCGCCTATGAAATCAGGGGCGATTCATGTACCTACAGACGGGTTATCACGCATGCCATTACCGCGAAATTCGATATCCATAACCTGTTGGCTGCTCCGTGGTGTTACTGAATTGAGTGAGTCATCCTAAGCGGCCCTGGATCATCATCGGAAGATACGCTTCCAAGCGACAACAGGCTTTGGATCAACTTCCGCTGAATGACCGATACTCCTCTTCTTATTGATGAGTATCAGCCTCCTCTGCGGGATAAAACTCGCCCTCCTTCCCCATTTTTTTCAGCCGTTCGCGCACAATTACCTCGACGCTGGCTACGGCGGTTTGATCGTCAGGGTTGACCAACTGCAAGCACAGGCGTTGGACATTCTGATCGTGGGTGCCCTCGCTCATCATCTCGTGGGTGAAGACCTGTTCGCCACGCCATAGGCATAGCTGGGTATGCGTCCCGCCAAGCCATATTTCGTTGATTGATCCAAGGTCGGTGGTCTCTAGTTGATCGACGGTGATTGTCTTATCCATTGCGCTGTACCTTACCCATGAGTAGATACAGGTAGACTTGCCGGCATAGCGGGTCGTTCCACGCGTTGGCAGTTCAACCGGGCTAATGGTGGTTAAGCACGCCCCGGTTAGAACCAGGACAATTGACGATTGAAGGCGGACAGTACGAGCCGAGAAGGGCCATCACATGACTGATCCTGCTGTTTTACATGCAAATGACCGCGCTTGGATCAACCTTGATCTCCCCTTCTCGGGCTGATACTGCCAGCTCAACAGGTGGCGTGCAGACTACGGGACGACCGGCTGCTATCGGCCAAAAGCAGCCTTTGGTGAAGTGGTAAATTCCGGTCGTGAGCGAGCGTTGTGTTCTTAAAAATTTAACGCATCGTAGAAATTATTCTATATGCGTAACCGGATGGACGGAGTTAACTTTCGTCAACCTTACCTAATATATCTTCCGCTTTTGCTACATTCATAACTCGCACCATAGATTTTCCAAAGCCTAACGGAAATATTGGGTTTGACGGGTCGATCGCAATAAAAAACTCCAGTAAAACCAGTGCTGACTGTATGTGCCTGTATACACACTCTGCGAATAACTCTTCCAATATTGCATCTGTATTACTGGACTTGCTGTGTACTATCTCGTTTCTTAGTCTTTCAAGACTCTTGAAATCGGACCAGAAATTCTCGGATTGAGGTGGAGGGCATTTTAATATTGGTGGCAATATTGATGAAACTTTCTCAGAAGTAGAAATCCATCGTTCGATTTGCTCCTTGCTATAATGTTCTGTAGATTTGTTGGTGGACTTTATGTATACATGTGAGTCAGGGATTGCCGCATTGCAAAATGATTCCACTGCCTTATATGCGAAAATTATTGCCGTCTGTATGCTCTCAAGATAGTCATATGCCAGCCCCACATTGTGATCATATATCGATTGAGTAGACTCTGATAACCGTTCGAGTTTTACTTTAATTTTTTTAGCTTGCTGTAACGACTTGGTTGCTACATTTATTGCAAGAGTGATTTCATTGGGGACCACTATTGTAATGGTTTTTGAACCAATTTTTGGCTTTATTATTTTCTGAAAAAAAGCTGTCTTATTTGTGGAGGTTTCGTGAATGCCGATAGGTTTGTTTGCGCGTCTATCCGGGGTCGGGATGCCTTCAGAAGGGTCGTCTGGGTTGCTCATGTGATAAACGCAAATCAACTGAGTATGTAGTTTTAACATTTTTACTCCAGTGCGTGCGTAATTAATTGGTCTGCTGGCATTCGCTGGATGAGTACGAAGCTGAATAAATGCTCAAATTTAGCCATCGGCCTCAGCTGTTTTGTTGCTTATTCAGTTAGTGATTACTCGATAAAAACTAGATAATTTTATAGAGCATGAGCATTCCGGCGCTGTGCAAGCGGTTTCTATAACTCGAATAGTGCAAGTTGCGCACATCTTAAACAAATTCTTTTTTACGTTTTTCGCACTCAGCTAGAACATTTTCCAACCATGTCTCATACCAGTACCATGTGTTCATTATGGTGACGCCAAAACCTTTGCCTTGTTTTTTTGCATCGTTGAGCTGCCACATTTGCGTGTGGTGCCTCATATTGAATCGTGGATAGCCAGACATCTGTACTTTTTCGATAATTTTCGAAGGTAAATATTTAGGACGTTCAATCTCCTTGATTTGAATATATTTGGTATTTATTCCTTGGGCCATTTCAGAGCCAGGTTTGATAAACTCAATAACTTGATCTGCCTGACCTTTATGGTTCGCTGTTTTGGGAACGAAGAAAACACGATAAGAAAATTTTGGATCATTGAACTCTTCATCGGTTAGAGCCAGATCAAATGCAGTTATATATGCCCGGATATTTTCAGGGAGACCGTCAGCCTGGGATAATTTCTCCACCTGTTCCTTATTCAAAGATGAGAATTGGAGGCTAAAGGATAAGTGCTTGTCTATACCGAAGCTAGCGCCAAATAGCGACTTTATAAGTTCATTATAATTTAGGCAGCAAGCTTGAAATCTAGCACTTAAAAACTGATCTATCCTGGTCGTCATTTGGTGTTCGATTTCATGCCTCAAGCCGATTAGAAATCTAAGATTATTTGCGGCACTCAAATCGACCGGTGACTCTGGCTGATTCAGACATTTCTCTAGCTCCCAATGCTTTACAGCACCTTTAGCAGTTTTTTGAAATCTCTTTCGCGTACCTTCCATTTTGAAGTAACGATACTCAACTCCATTTTTACGATAATATGCATGGAGGAGATAAGTCCAAGATATCATCATTAAAACAATAAATATTTCAGACTTGAAGGTGAGCGCAGGGTTGTTAAATATCTGTACTGACGCAAGGGCGGACTCTCTAGATTTTTTTATAAGTTCTCCCGCTACAGATCCCACTGATCGCACTCTTTTCTCTACCGCCATACTGATCATCCTTGCAGTGAGTCATATTTATAGATTTTATATGCGATTACAATAAAGTGACCATTTCGGGCACTTGGAATGACCCTTCTCTTACTGGATACCATAGCGATACTTGGCGGGAAATCCAGTCTGAGCTTACGGCTCGCAGTGTTCAGCCGTCGTACCGCTACGACGCTCGGCCAAATACCGATGCACAAGCTAGATCCTATCCTATCAGTCGCATTTAGATATCGCTGTTCTCGCAGCTATAAAACCGCTCTGCGGGAGCGACCGCTTCTGGCCGATTGCAGCCCCTCGTAACAAGCAGCTTCTGGCTTATCCCCCCTAAAGCCCCACCCAAAAACGCCGATAACCTCCTACCACCAATCACCACCCGCTCCCCCACACCCGATTCGCTCCCCGCATGCCCGTATGGCACGTCGCATGCTTGCCTCACCCCGGCCCGTCCACATGGAGTACGAGTGAATGCCTGCCCAAGCCCGTTTCATCGAGCACTACCGCAAAGCCGACCGCATCATGCTCGCCCTGATCTGGCTGATGACCCTCTTCTCCCTCGGCCTGGCGTTCTGGCACGACACGCTGCTTCAAGCGCTTTTCATAGGCGGCGGCACCAGCGTGGTGCTGACCCTGGCCTATCGCGTCATCGGCGGCACCCGCCTGATGCGTTGCGCCCTTGGCGTCGGCCTGATGGTGATGGCGGCGCTGCACATCAACCAGGCCCAGGGTGTCATCGAATCGCACTTCGGTATCTTCGCGCTGCTGGCGGTGCTGACGTTCTACCGCGACTGGCTGCCTATCCTGGTGGCCGCCGTCACCATCGCGGTGCACCACGTGGTGTTTCATGCGTTGCAGCATCAGGGTTTCCCGGTGTTTGTGATGGAGCATCACGGCGGCTGGAGCATGATTTTCGTCCACGCTTTCTACGTGGTGATGGAGACGGTCGCCCTGCTCTACCTCGCGGTTCACAGCCAGAAAGAGGCGGTAGAAAGTCAGGAAATGCTCGAAAAGATGCTCGCCGTCACCACCCAGTTCAGCGGTGAGGCCGTCAACGGCAGCCCGGAAAAAGTGCATGTCTCCCTTGCCACCCGTTTCGATCACTTTCTGACCCAGATCACCGGCCTGATCGACGGCGTCGCCCGTGACTCCCACGGCCTCGGCCAACTCGGGCAGGAACTGGCCCACGCCAGCGGCACCCTGGAAAAAGGCGCGCGCCACCAACTGGCGGAAATCGCCCAGATGACCGGTTCCATGCAGCGCATGGAAGATGCCATGGGCCATATCGCCGTGCACGTTGAGCATGCCGTCGAGCACGCGGGGCAAGCCAGCCAGCAGATCATCCGTGGCCAGGAAAGCGTCGGCCGCGCCCAGCTGGAAATCACTCAACTCGCCACCCGCCTCCACGACACTAACGAGACGGTCGAAGGGCTGGCCGTGCAAGCCGAACAGATCGGCTCGGTGCTGGAGGTGATCAACAGCATCGCCAACCAGACCAACCTGCTGGCCCTCAACGCCGCCATCGAAGCCGCCCGCGCGGGTGAGCAAGGGCGCGGGTTTGCCGTGGTCGCCGATGAGGTACGCAGCCTGGCGCAACGCACGGCGGTGTCGACCCAGGAGATCAAGACGATTATTGAAGGGTTGCAACACGGCAGCCGGCAAGCGGTAGAGGCCATGCACGACAGTCGCCAGGGCGTGGAGCGCTGCGTGGAGGACAGTCAGTTGGCGGTGGAGATGCTGCGGGCGGTGGGCAATGATATTTCGCAGATCGATCAGTTGAATGGGCGGATTGTGTCGACCACCCGTGAGCAATCCACGGCGAATGTGGAGATTGTCGGGCGGCTGCAGTCGGTGCAGAGCATTGCGCAGAATACGGCGCAGGATGTGGAGACGCTGGCCAGGAGCAGTGAGCGGTTACCGCCGATTGCGGTGCGGCTGGATGCGCTGGGGCGCCGGTTTCATCAGTGAGTGGGAGCATCGGCCGGTGCTTGATTCAAGCCCTGCTTCTGACGCGGATTGTTAGTCCAGGCGTGAGCGTCGCTACGGGCAGATCGGGTTTCAATCAAATGAATCGGGCCCTTTCTGCTCCTTTATTTGGACGTGGCGTGTTCATTTTGAGCGTGGGCCGGATAACGCATAGCGGCTTGCCTCTTCCATCAAGTCATCGCACATCGGATTGGCTTTGAGCATGTACGCAGCCGGGTCGATTATCGACAAGCCAAGCGATGTCTCTTCTGTGGCAGATGCCCAAACTTCTCCCATTGGCCTGACAATCTATTTCACTGCCCTCGCAGGTGCGTAGGGGTTGATTTACCGCTACCTTCCCTGGAAATCTTGCAAAGAGACGATGCACATGGATGTTGAATGGGCGCATGCCATCGAAGCCGCAGAAAGCGAGTACTTGTGTTCCCGCGTTGAGAGCTTGTCGCGGGTTAGTGGAAATCCTTTTGGTGCTCGTGTGTTTTTCAATGGGGCCTTTCCGTGCTTTCAGGTGAAGGCAACACCTAGCCCGATGTTCAATCGTATCTACGGTGACAGCACCGGCAACCCCCTTTCACTGCTGAGCTTGCTCAAGGAGTCAGCGGAGTATTCAACAGTAACGCCCCTTATCGGGAAAGCCTCGACGTTGGAGCAATTCGCTTTTGTGGGTGAGGAGCGATTCGAGCGTTTGAGGGGGTGGACGCATCTGCAGCTTGCGTGCCCCATCGAGGATGCGGTGTTGACCCCCCAATTATTCAACATCGAAGAGGCCACTTCAGACTCTCTCCCGGAGTTCGCGGCAGTTCATGCGAGTGGCTTTCATACCAAGCCAGAGCATCGTCAGTTGAGCCAGGCTTGTTTTGCAGGACTGATGTCGAATGAACGCCTGAAAATCTACGTCCTTAAGCTGATGGGCAAGTCGTTGCAGGCGCGTTGATGTACCTGGCCAGCAATGGCGTTGCCTACCTGGGCACGGCTGCCACTCGAAAAAATGCACGAGGCTTGGGCTATCATGGAGCGCTGATATCTCACCGGATAGAGCAAGCAAAGAAGCACGGCAGCCTGGTGATTGCTGCAACTGCGCTTCCAAGTTCACAGAGTCGCCGTAATTTGCAGCGCATTGGGCTGGCGGCGTCTCATGCTCAGGCGCTGTACCGCTTGGCAGATGGTTGAAACAGATTCGTAATCTACCTTCCGCTTGTGCGAACGGTAGATGTAAAAAGCTGCTGCGCCTATGGCGAAAATGGTAAGTCAGCCAGAGCTGTTCATATTCATTTAAAACCTCGGCACATCGACGTCGCGCAGAAGTTCCTCGGTGGCACATTTGAAACGCTCCACCAGAAAGTCCAACAGGACCCGCACTCTGGCAATTCGGTACCGATTGCCATGCAGCACCGCAAACACCCCAGCTTCTGCTACGCAATAGTCAGGCAGCAGCATCTTCAACCGCCCGGCACGGATATCCGCTGCAGCGTCCCAAATGGTCTTGCGTGCAATGCCATGACCGGCCAATGCCCAAGCACGCGCCACGGCGCCGTCGTTGGTTTCCCAGGCGTTTTCCAATGGCACACTGTGGTTCCATGTCTGGCCGTCCACCCTGAAATGAAAGGTGTTTAAAGGACCCGCCGGAGTCACCAGCAGAATAAATTTATGCCCGGTGAGCTCGGCCGGCGTCTGCGGCTCGCCGTGGCTCGCCAGGTAGTCCGGCGAGGCACAAAGCACCCGCCAGTTGGGTGCCAGTTGCCGGGCGATCAACGAGCTATCACGCAGTGGGCCGAAACGAATGGCTAGGTCGACATCGTCCTGTACCAGGTTAGACATAGCGTCCGACAAGGTCAGCGCCACCTTCAACTGCGGATGCTGCGCGCAAAAGGTCTCGAGCCAGTCATTAAGCAGGTGACGGCCAAAGTCAGTAGAGGCAGACAGACGGACTTTACCGCGTACTTCCTGCTGACTCGCCTGCAACCCCGCCTCCGCCTCATCAATGGCGCGCAAGGCGACCCAGCATTGCTGCAGATAGAACCGGCCTTCATCAGTCAGGCGCAGTTGACGGGTTGTGCGATCAAACAAGCGGGTATGCAGCGCCGCCTCCAATTTGAGCAACCGTGCGCTGGCCGCCGCCGGCGACAACCCCAACTTGCGTCCAGCGGCTGAAAGACTGCCGAGGTCGGCAGCCTCAACGAACAAGCGCATGTCCCCCAATCGATCAGTGGCCATCTTCAATCCAGATTTGATTAAGCATCAAATTCTAGACCAATTATCAAATCACAGACACTGCATCACAATCAGGCCTCACCTGTTTTTCGAGCAAGCTCATGAACCGCGAAGAATCGATTCAACCCAACCCCCCGCCGTCCTCAGAACTACCTATCACTGGCTTACTGGCCCTGACCACCGCGAGTTTTATCGCCACTGCCAACGAGAGCGTACCCGCCGGCCTGTTGCCACACATCTCCGACACGTTTGAGGTTTCCCAGGCATGGGCGGGGCAATGGGTCACCGCGTGTGCCCTCGGTTCCGGGCTGGCGGCCGTTCCCTTGACCTTGGCCTTGCAAGGTTGGCCACGGCGCCTTGTGTTATTACTGACAGTGGGGGTGTTCTGTTTGTGCAACGCGGTAACTGCCTTGTCGCCGTATTTTGCCCTCACCCTGGTCGCGCGCCTGATCGTCGGGGTCGCCACTGGTGTGGCGTGGAGCCTGTTGGCCGGTTATGCGCGACGCATGGTCGCCGCGCCCTTGCAAGGCCGCGCGATGGCAGTGGCTATGCTGGGTATCCCCGTCGCCTTGGCGCTGGGCGTACCACTGAGTGCCTGGCTGGGTGAACAGATCGGTTGGCGCAATGTGTTCGGGCTGCTAGCGGCGTTGAGCCTGGCGCTGATGGTTTGGATTCGGCTGAATGTCCCTGACTTTGCCGGGCAACGGGCTGGCCAGCGCTTGTCCCTGGGTCACGTTTTTTGCAGGCCAGGCGTGCGACCGGTGCTGACGGTAGTTATGCTGTGGATCATGGCTCATTACATGCTCTACACCTATATTGCGGCATTCCTGGCATCGGTCGGGTTGGATGGACAGGTCGAGCAGGCATTGCTTGCGTTCGGCATTGCGGCTCTCGTGGGTATCTGGCTCACTGGGCTATTGATTGACCGCTGGCTGCGGCGGTTGGTGCTGTTGAGCCTGGCCGGGTTTGCGCTGGTATCGCTTGCATTGGCGTTGGGTGGCTTGCCTGCCATAGCGGTTTATGTGGCGATGGCTGCCTGGGGCCTGAGTTACAGCGGTGCACCGACCCTGCTACAGACAGCTTTGGCGAATGCTGCTGCCGACGGTGCCGATGTGGCTCAGTCGATGCTGGTGACCGTGCTGAACCTCGCGTTTGCGGGCAGTGCCGTAGTGGGCGGTGTACTGCTTGAGACGACAGGCGTGGGATCGATCCCCTGGGCAACCTTGGGATTGGTGCTGCTGGCCTGGTTGGTTGTTAAGGTGGGTGGCCAAGCTGGGTTCAGGAGCTTGTCCAAGCCCTGACCGGTTTTACTGCCGCTTAGTCCGAATTCGGCTCAGCCAAAATGCAGGCAAGCCAGTTCACACAAATGCTGTGTGATGCCTTCCTCGGAGTGTTCCGGAGCTGCAATCAACAGCATCTCCGAGGCACTCGATGAGGCTCAAGCGACGGCACGCAATGCCGGTGATATTACGCCGCCGCTCAATCTCAACTTCGTCACTCTAAGCAGCTCGATTAAATTGTTCGGAGCGCCGTCTGAGTATCTGCGTCCAGTTCAGATGCTCGGTTACTACCCTGACGAAGTCCTCAAGCGCTAATTTTAGCTCGATGAAGCACGCCTAGCCGAGCAGAGCATCTTAGTGTCACAGGCCATTTGAACGGCCTCTGACTGCTAACATTCCGTTGGCAGCCAGTCGGATAATGGCCGTAACGTTGGGCCTCATAGTGGTGAGGCATTTTCAGACGATATAGCCACTTATGCCGTCCCACAGAAGTTTTACCGCCGTGACTACGAGCAGGCAGTAGCAGGCAAGGTACATCTGGCGTTGATCCAGCTTGGTGTGCAGTCGCCAGCCCAGCCAGACACCACTTGGAACTGCTAACAGGCAGATGACCATCAGGCTTAGCACGTTACCGGTGGGCCTGGCTAACAGCAGCCAAGGCACTGCCTTGAGCAGATTGCCTACAGTAAAGAACATGCTGGTGGTGCCGGCATAGGTTTTCTTGCTTAGACCGAGCGGCAACAGGTACATCGCTAATGGTGGCCCACCAGAATGCGCGACCATAGTCGTGATCCCAGAGGTGACGCCTGCGGACACCGCCTTGAGCGATGAGCGCTGGCTGACCCTGATTTCCCCACCGGTTTTGAACCAGAGGCCGACAAAAATCAGGGTAACCGCCGCCATCACTAACGCGACTGCGCGGTGATCCATGACGCGAAAGAGTAGATAGCCGACACCGATGCCGACAATCAGACCTGGTAACAACAGCACCAAGTCGGGTTTAGACCAAGTGGATGGCTTCCAGTAACGCAGGCCGAACAGGTCCATCGCGATAAACAACGGCGCTAGCAGTCCGCCGGCTGTGAGCGGATCCATCACCAGCGACAGCAGCGGAATGCCGACAATGGAGAAGCCTCCACCGAAGGCACCTTTCATAAAGCAGATCAAAAAAACTCCGGCGAAGGTCACCAGAATCGTGGTGGTGGTCAACTCAAGGTCCACGGTGCTGCCCCCTGATCCGGCTGCTCAAGGTTGGCCAGCATTATCGAAGAAAGCTCAACGTGCCCGCGCTCGCGCAAGTGCGCGATCGCAGACAAGCGATCAGCGTGCGACTTGTTTTGATTGAGCTTGCGCTTGCATTCAACGCACTGCATTTCGATCTCGATACCGACAACTCTCGACACCATCTCGTCCAGATATTCACGCGGCGCATCGCCCATCTTCCAGGGCTTGATCTCCTTGGACTCCTGGTGGCGAGTCAGCTGGGCCAGGGTGCGGCGCAGGAGCTTTTCTTCCGACATCACGCGCATGACGCCATGCACATGCACCACCTCGTAGTTCCATGTGGGAACCTGGCGATGCGTTTCGTGCTTGGACGCATACCAGTTGGGCGAAATGTAGCCTTCTGCCCCCCTGAAGATCACCATGACAGGCGTGCCGCCGGCGCAACGTTGCCACACAGGATTGGCGCGGGCCACATGAGCGGTCAGCAACCCGTATGTTCCGTGGCCGGTATCGAGTTCAAAGGGAATGTGGTCCGCATCCATGCCGGATTCACCCTCAGTCACGAGGATGCCCAGCGGATTGTCGCGGATAATTCGGTGCAACTGTTCCGGGCGGTGCTCTGCGAAGTGTTCGGGAATGTACATGGGATTTCACTACGGATTGTTGGGAGTCCATAATGTCGACCACGACCTGCATCATCGAAAGTGCCAGTTTCGAGGTTTTTCCATGGGCCAGTTTTTAGCCAATCCGGATGCATTTTCCCGCGGCGCGCAACGTCGGATCTATGCCAGGCTGCGCGCGCAGATAGAAGACGGCACGCTTGCCGCCGGCACGAGGCTCATGTCGACGCGGGCAATCGCGGCCGAACTCGGCGTGTCGCGAACCACGGTAACGGCGGCTTACGAGCAACTGGCGGCCGAAGGCTTTGTCCTGACATCAGTGGGCAAGGCCGCCACGGTAGCGAGCATAATCAGCACTCAATCCGGGCATGCCCAAGGGGACTCGGCGCAGCAAAAGGAACTGCCGCCAGTGCTTTCCCTTTACGGGCAACGAGTGGCCATCATGAAGCCGTACAACATGGCGTCACCCCAAGCCCGCATCGATTTCAGGTACGGCTCGGTCGCTACCAGGGATTTTCCGGCGCTGGGTTGGCAGCGCGCCTACCGTTCCGAACTAGTCAAGCGTCAACCGAGCCTCGCTTACGGCCACCCCGAAGGGGAAGAGCGCTTGCGCAATGCGCTGCAAGGTTATCTGCGACGCGCACGCGGTCTGGCGTGCGATGCGGATCAAATACTCGTAGTGCATGGCTCGCAGCAAGGACTTGACCTGTGCGCCCGGCTTTTGCTGAACCCGCAAGATGCATTCGTCTTCGAAGAGCCTGGCTACCGCATGGCCAGATATTGCTTTGAGGCCACGGGCGCGACGGCGTTGCCCATACCCGTCGATGCCTCTGGACTGGATACCAGTGCTCTGCCGGAAGGTGATCGCGTGCGCCTGGCCTTTGTCACTCCGTCGCACCAGTTTCCAATGGGTGCGGTGCTTCCTGTCGCACGTCGCCTCGAACTGCTGAGTTGGGCGAGGCGACATCGCGCGTGGATCATTGAGGACGATTACGGCGGCGAGTTTCGCTATGGCCAGCGGCCCATCGACGCACTGCAATCCATGGACGCAGATGCTCGCGTCATTTATGTCGGAACGTTCTCCAAGGCACTCTCACCGCAACTCAGGTTGGGTTATCTGGTTCTTCCACGCGAGTTGGTTCACGTTTTCCGTGAAGCCAAACGGCTGACCGATCGACACTCACCGCGCTGGGAGCAAAACGTGCTCGCCTCATTGATCGAAAGTGGAACCTATGAGCGTCACGTTCGCCGCCTGCGGCGGGAAAATGAACTGCGGCGAAGGGCATTACTGGAGGCTTTTGAACAGCATCTGGCGGAATATGGGCAACTGGCCGGCATGGCGGCGGGCTTACACGGCGTATTAACGCTACCCGCGCTTCGCGCTCAGGATGAGCCGACGTTGCAGGCGATAGCGCTCGAACGCGGGGTTGGCGTATATCCGCTTTCGCCGCTGTTTGCCGAACCCACGTCGGTAGAATACGAGCGACCGGCAGGGCTCATTTTGGGCTATGCCGGCCTGACAACGCAGCAGATTCATGAAGGGATCGGCATTCTTGGCACGGTGGTTCGGGAGGTTGAAGAGCTTGGGGCTCGGTCCGGATCAGTGGATGACTATGTCATCTAATATGCGGCTCGAACACGAGCAAATTTACAAGGTAGAGATAAGGCGAATAAGAAAAAGTGGTCGGCTTGAGTGACTGCTAAGGGTGGAAAATGGTTCTGGACGGAGGGACCGCTATTGGCCGATTGCAGCCCATCATGACGGGTAGCTTCTTGAAAACTGGCCCCCATTATCGGCCCCAATTTTTCGATGCTGATAATTGGCTACTTTTCCCCGGAAAACCTCCTGGCTTGGGTCGAAGTCGTCGATACAACTACCACCGCCTCCACCACGTTTTCTGAGCAACCACCTCAGGCTTCAGCGAGGCGATCTTAGAGCCTGCAATCTTTACCGGTGCGACGTCCAGACCATCGAAGCTACCTAGACCCAGAGGGGGGCTTTCTGCTTGTAGAAAGCGAGTGGTTTCTGCTGAAGCCACCGCATGCAGTAACGATGAGGGCGTTATATTCCGACTCAAGACGTGAATGCCGTTCTCTGGGTCATGCAGACCACTTGCGTCGGTGCCTTCAACTCCATCTATCAGAAGCGGCTGGATCATGACCGTCCCAAGCTCGTAGGTGATATCCAGATCACCGCAAACGCAACGCAGTCTTTGCAGTTCACCATTCGACGATACACACACAAAATCCAGCCCGTCGTCATCCGTGCAAAAGCTGCAAACGTGTAATTGAAGGCTTTTACTCAGCGCTAAATTCACATTCAGGAAAGCTCTCTTGAAGTAGTCGGCTAGCTGAGCATCCTTAAGCACTTTGTATATCCGCGATAGCGCTGCCAATTCTTGAGGGAGCTCAAGCGGTACATCCTTGATGGGTGGCATAGACGTAAAGGGCCATTTCCGTTCTTCGCCAGCCTTGAACGTGTCTAAGTAGAACGACGTGGCGTTTTCATCCTGGTGCAATGACCAACCAATGCTCACCGGCAACGTAGAAAGTGGTTCTAACTCCGGCTTCACATTCATCGCGTGAGCAACGACAAGGTACCCCATTGTTTAGATCCTTCAGGTACAGGGCTGAATCGCTCCAAGCATAGTCGATACTTGAGTGTGTGCTATTGGCCGATAGCATTCGCGCATGGCCGAGAGCTGACTCAAACGGCCTGAAAAATTCCGGGGACTGAAAATGGAAGAAACGCTCTCTTCGATATTTATGCACTAAAGGAAAACCCATAAATTTCAATGGGAAAACCGTCGTTGCGATCATCAATCCCGATTTTTCCTAGCCGTTTTACAAATGTTAACTCCTTCAAGTGGCTATTGGCTTTAGGCTTCGAATCACAAAGTCCGATCGGACCCAATCAGCTTTAAGACGACTCTACAACCATGAATCTGCACGCCATCGCCGCGACGCTTTTTGCGTTTTTCACGCTGCTTCCTTACTCGGTACACGCCGCAACCCCCATCGCCCATGTCGCTATCTACCGAGGCCCGGCGGGCTGCGAGGGATGTTCAGAGAATGTCAAAACAGCCCTGCTGCGCGTCCGCCCAACTGCGCAGATTGACTTTGTAGGTGCCGATGAATCGATCGACATCACGCCGCAAAACCTCGCTCGTTATGACCTCTACGTTCAACCGGGTGGCGGTCAGGACATCCCTGCGGCGCTTGATAGTTTGGGGGATGCGCGGGGGCAGGCCATTCGTGACTTTGTCGCCCAGGGTGGGCGCTACCTGGGGCTTTGTATGGGTGCTTATCTGGCCGACGACAGCAACTTTGGCCTGATACCCTACGACCTTGATTCAGAGGCGGGCAGGCCTGGGTTTGAGGTCGCGGGCATTGCAGACGCGGCGGTGCAGGTTGTGTGGGATGGGAAAACCGATAGCGTCTTTTATCAGGATGGGCCTTACTTCCCCAAGCCTGACGCGACCTCGCCTTCTTCAACCATTGCGACCTACCGGAATGGTGATGTGGCGGCAGCGCGTTACACCTATGAAAACGGGGTCGTGGTGCTGAGCGGCCCGCACCCAGAGGCGGATCGGGAGTGGTTCGAGAAGGCGAATATTCCCTTGAGCGAGATGCCGCAGGGTGAGCTTTTTGGGGCGTTGGTGCGCAGCATTGAGGGGCGCAACGGCGCAAAGTCACCCTGATGTGCAGCGCACTGGACTGGCGACATCCCACGTTCAGGCGCTGGCTGGAACACCGTACCGATTGTTCCAGCCGGGGTTTCTGTTGTGCCTGACGGCCATGCAATAGGTATTGGCAAAGAACCCTGCCCTAATAGCGTTTTTCCAGTCTACAGGCACCTGTTTGATGACCCGACTCCCCCTCATATTCCTGATGGCTGCTGCAGTTACCAGTGCGAACGCCGCCGACAATGTCCCTTTGGAGCGTTCGATCAAGGACTGGATTATCGGCTGTGATAACACGCGTGCCTGCACGGCTATCGGTGCCGTCCCGGAGCGTGACGATATCGGTATCGCGACGTTCAGCCTGCGGGTAACCCGTGAAGCCGGACCACATGGAGACTTGCGGGTAGGCGTGTTCAGCTACACCGCCCCCCAGGGTCAGCCAACACTCGATGGCAAGCCGCTGAAAAATCGATTCGAGCCTGGCGAACTCAAAAAAGGTGAGGTATCTGAGGTGTTTGCTCTGACCGGAACGAATGCCGACGCCTTGATTGCAGAGTTGCGCAACGGGCGGGAGTTGATTTTACCCATTGAGGGCGGTACCTCCGTCGCCTCGCTAAACGGGATGAGCGCGGCGCTTTTGCTGATCGACTCGGTCCAGGGGCGCGTTGGTACACAGGACGCACTGATTTCCAAGGGGCAGGCGCCCGCCAGCAGCGTGCCGCAAGCACCGGCCGCACCGCCGGCACCGAGTTGGCAGGCACCCGTTGCGCTAACCCCGGACAGGGCAAAAGAAGTCGCGGATGCCGTGGTGGCGGCCACGCGCAAGGAGTGGCAAGCGGATCTGAATGAAGGCGTTGCGCCAAAGGCAAACGCCTATGCCTTGAGTGCAGATCAAGCGCTGGTGATCATCGAAACCGGCTGTGGGGCATACAACTGTTTCTACAATATCTACCAGGCGCCCCTGGACCACCCTGAGCAGGCGCGCCCAGCACGGGTCGCCGAAGTGCCAAATCTGCCGGAAAGAGAGCCCAACGGCCTGGTCGATTTTGATCCGGCCACGGGTGAGCTGAGCAGCCAGGCAATGGCGATGGGCATGGGCGGTTGTGGCACTGCGCTGCGCTGGCGCTACGACGGTAACGGTTTCACGCTGACCCATGCGGCTGAAATGAACACCTGCATGGGGCTGGAGCAGGTTCATTGGCCTGTGCTGTGGCGTACCGAGGCAAGTCGCTGAAACTGTCGAATACATCAATGTGTGTGGCGAGGAGCGAGCGCCCTCGCCACACACGGGTGTAGCCCCTACCCCTTCAGGAAGCCTTCAACGCCCGCAACTCACCCTCTACACGCGCCGCGTTGCAGTAGGTGTCCAGCATTTCCAGCACTTGTTCGCCGGTGAGGACTTTACCGTTCAGTTGCAGGCCGAACAGCGTCAAGCATATCTGAGGCTCCCGGGAGCGCTTGATCTTGACGTGGGGCATCAGGGGGCCCGCAGCGTTTTTGCAGGCGGGCAATGGCGCACCCTCGCGCAATGTCAGCGTGATCCATAGCTTGATGCGGCCCTCTTTGATGTGGATATCGCCGATATCCAGCAGATCGATTTCTGCATCAAGGTTGCGAAACCACAAGTGGCTATGGGTCAGGCGCATCAGGATTTCTTCGCCGGCCCGACGGTGCAGCCACACCCCGCTGAGCAAGACCAGCGCCACGATTGCAAAAATGCCTCCCATCAACGCGTTTTTGCCATCCCATGCACTCCCGCCCGCCATCACGAAAGCGAACACTGAAAAGAGCAACAGGGTGCGGCGCACCTTGCGTGGGTAGGCCAGTTCGGTGACTGCGGGAACCTCGGCCAACCACTCCTCGCGTTCCTGGATGGCCGCCTGCAACTGATCGCCAGTGTGCTGATTAAAATCCTCAGTGAGGGATTGGGCCAGGCTGGCCAGTGGATCATCAGGGTGGTTCATACCGGTACTCCATTCTTGTTGGCATCCTCAGCCGACTGCGGATCATGAGTGAGTTGACTGAACCACTGCCGGTCGTGCGCGGTGGGCGTCCGTGTTGCCTGGGCCAGCAACTGGTCGTCGAGAACCACACCCAGTTGCTGCAGGCGCACGGCAGTGGGGGGATGGGTATCGAACGGATGAGCGATCGCGTGATCCATCACCGCCTCGTTCAAGATCACCGGAGCCTGGCGAAGGTGGTCCGCTAACGCCTGGATCAAGTTGCTGTGGGTACGCTGCCCAAGCAGTTTGTCGACTTCGGCATCAAGGGCGATGACGCGCAGCAGCGCCTGGCAAAACAGCCGCTCGCCGGCAATTTGCGCCCCGACCTTATCCGCCACCAATTCCTGCGCACGACTCCAATGGTGCACGGCTATCTGGAAGTGGTGCAGAAAGCGCCACGTCATCCAGATCGCCGGGCGTTCGATCCAGGACGGCATGTCATCCACCGCGCTGATGTTCAGGAAATGCATGTACATCAGGCTGAACCGTGCCCCGGCTTCACTGCCGCGCTCGGTGTCGCGGCTGCTGAAGTGGCCAAGCTCATGGCCGATAATCGAGGCGGCTTCTTCCTGGCTCAAGGTCGACAGGAAAGTCAGCGGCAGGTACATCGTACGGCCCGTCAACAGTTGCCCCGAGGGTTGCAGGGCCACCTGGACACTGGTGACGAAAAACGATTGGTCGACCCCAATCACGATGTGGTCTGGCACGGGCGCGCGGGTGACGGCTGCCAGTTTTTCTATCCACTCCCATAAGGCCGGGGCGCTGGCCCGGCTGATTGAACGCCCCAGAAACCCGGATTGCGGCGTTTCCATATCCTGCCATTGCCGACGCAGGCGCCCAATCAACAGCACGCCCAGGTACAGCATCACCAGCAAGGGCACCACCACCAGCAGTATCACCATGCCGCTGTTCTGGCGGTTGCTCCAGCCCCAGCTGACTTCATACAGCAGGGCCATCGCCAGCGCCCCCACTATCAACCCGGTGTAGACCACCAGCCACTGCCCCAGCGCACGCCAGCTCAGGACCAGTCGGTCATAAAGAAAGTCCCGCGAACGCAACGCGCGCCAGGCATCCAAGCGCAGTTTTACCCAGGTCGCGCAGCCCGCCAGCACGGCCGCGACCGCCAGCCAGTAACCGAGAAACGCCAAGACCTGGCGCATGTGCACCGAGCCCTGGTCGGCATCGGCCCGAGCGACCTCACGCTGCAGGTAGCCGCGCAGGCTGTCGTCCGGGAGTACCGGCGTTTTGCGCCATTGTTGCGGCAGTTGCTGCCTCAATTCATCGCTCGGGCTGGCGAGCCATTGGCGCATCACCTGCGCTTCTTCCAGGGTACTGTCGGCACGCCAGCTCTGAAGGCTGCTCCAGCCCATCAGTACCAGCGGCAGCAGCAACATCGCCAGGCCCCACGACCATCGTCTCAACAGGCTCATGGCTCAGTTCGCCTGGAGATAGTCAGTGAGAAATGCTTGCGCATTGCCCTGACTCGCCAGCGCCTCGTTATAGGCGACGGCCAGCGCTTTTGCTTCGCCTGGCAAGTACAGCTCTCCCCAGCCGTTTTGCAGAATCAGTACGACGAACTTCTGACCGTCTACCGTGGTGTAATAGCGCGTGTCCTTGCTGGTCTTCTCGACAGACATCTTTTGGATTTTCAGGTTCCAGTCGTGGTCAGCCCCTTCCACTTGCACCAGTGCCTGATTTTCGTCACGGGCCCCGATACGCAGTGTCCAGACTTTCACCCCGGCCTCACCCGAATACGCAGCGACCTTATCTGCGACTTCCGGGCGATCTTGAGCGAAGGTATTGCCCGTCATGACGGCCAGTACCATGCTTAGCACGGCAGCCCATTTGCGATAAATCAGCATACTCAGGTTCCTTGAATTTCACGGCCGACCATTGAAAGTCACCCTCGGCGATCTGCCAACCGTGCAGGCCGTTGCGCACAACAATGAGACTGCGGTTCACAACGACGAGTGACGGGGTACAATGGAGCGAACACATAAGGACATGACTCAAACCCTTCTCGATGAAACGCCAGAATCCTTATCTCGACACACACTTCTGCTTCGATCACCCGGGTCCCCTGGACCAGGCCGGCGTATTCGACGACAGCGCTCGTCAGGTTATCGGTTCTGCCATCGGCCACTACCGCGCACGGACCGTTCGGCCAGACCTGCAGTATTTCGACTGTGACTTGCAGTTCCCCGAGCCGCTGAAGATCCACAAGGTATTGCCCGACAGTGTGTGCATCGTGCAGGTGCTCGGCGGCCAGTGGCAGCATCGGGTCGACGGTGTGCTCAATGAATACACCACGGGCGCAGTCCATGTGCTGGGCCTGAGTGAGAGCATGGAAACCGTCGATCAACTGCCCGCCGGTAGTCATGCGCGCATGGCCGGGCTACGCATCGCAGGCGATTATTTGCGCGAGCTGGCCGAAGAAGACTCGGCGCTCCAGCCGTTACTCAGCCTGCTCAATGACGGCGTTCAGTTTTCGGGACTGCACGGCTGCCCGGCACTGGGGCGTTTGCTGGAGCGGATTTATCACTCACCGTACCAAGGCGCCTTGGAGCGCCTTAATCAGGAAAGCCTGAGCCTGGCAGCGCTGGTGGAGCTGGCGGCCCATCTCGCCCCTCAACCTGCCAGGCCAATACCTGCGGTACGCGGTCATTCAGACCTGGCCCATGAAGCGCGGTTTCAACTGGATGCCAACCTCATCGACCCTCCCGGCACTCAAGCGCTGGCCCGGCGCCTGGGTGTGGGGGAAACCACGTTGCGCAGGGCGTTCAGTCAAATCTACGGCCAGTCGATGCTGGATTATGTGCGCCAGCAACGCATGGAGCTTGCGCGCAATCTGCTTCGTCAGCGCAAGTGGCAGGTGGCGCAGATCGCCTACCGCCTGGGCTATGCCAATCCCGCTAACTTCAACCATGCCTACAAGGCCTACTTTGGTCACCCGCCAGGTGCCGAACGCTAGAGAGCAAAGCCATGAATAGACCCCTTCCGGCCATTAGCTATCCCAACTCCCGCCCCAAAAACGGCGCAGTCCGGCTCCCCTTACTCTTCGCCACCTTCTGCGGCGTCCCGCTCACCACCACCTTCCCTCCTCTGTCCCCGGCACCCGGCCCAATATCAATCACCCAATCACTCTGGGCCACCACGCGCATTTCATGCTCCACCACAATCACCGTGTGCCCCGCCTCCACCAGATGATTCAACTGGCTCAACAACCGATCCACATCCCGCGGATGCAGCCCGGTCGTCGGTTCATCCAGCACATACAACGTCGCGCCCCGGGCATTGCGTTGCAGCTCGGTCGCCAGCTTGATGCGCTGCGCTTCCCCGCCCGACAGCTCCGTGGCCGGCTGGCCAAGGCGCAAATACCCCAAGCCAATATCCCGCAGCACTTGCAGCGAGCGCAGCACACCCGGCTCTTCGGCAAATACCCCTACCGCCTGTTCAACCGTCAGCCCCAGCACCTGGGCGATGGTCAGCCCTTCCCACTTGATCGCTAACGTTTCCGGGTTGTACCGCGCTCCGTGGCACGTCGGGCATGGCGCGTACACGCTGGGCATGAACAGCAATTCAACGCTGACAAACCCCTCGCCTTCGCAGTTCGGGCAGCGGCCTTTGGCGACGTTGAAGGAGAATTGCCCGGCGTCGAAATGGCGCTTTTTCGCCGCCGGTGTGGCGGCGAACAGTTTGCGTACATTGTCGAACAGGCCGGTGTAGGTCGCGAGGTTGGAGCGCGGTGTGCGGCCGATGGGTTTCTGGTCCACCTGGACCAGGCGGCGGATGTGTTCCAGGCCGCCGCTGATACGCCCGCCGCTGGTTTGCGGGGCGTCGTCTTCGAGGCTGGGTTCGTCTTCGGTTTCCACCACGCGGCCCAGGCCTGCGCCTACCAGTTCCAACAGCGCCTGGCTGACGAGGCTGGATTTGCCCGAGCCGGAAATGCCGGTGACGGCGGTGAAACAGCCCAGGGGAAAGTCCACGCTGAGGTCGTTGAGGTTGTTGCGCGTGACGCCTTCCAGGCTCAGCCAGCCGGTGGGTTGGCGCGGTGGTTGGCTGACCGGGCGTTTTTCGGCGAACAGGTATTCGCGGGTTTGCGAGGCTTCGACCTGCGCCAGGCCGGCGGGTGGGCCGCTGTACAGGACCTGGCCGCCGTGCTCGCCGGCAGCCGGGCCGACGTCGATCAGCCAGTCGGCGCGGCGCATGGTTTCGAGGTCGTGTTCCACCACGAACAGCGAGTTGCCGGCGGCCTTCAGGCGGTCGAGGGCGGCGAACAGGGCTTCGCCGTCAGCGGGATGCAGGCCGGCGGAAGGTTCGTCGAGCACGTAGATTACGCCGAACAGTTGCGAGCCCAGTTGGGTGGCCAGGCGCAGGCGTTGCAGTTCGCCGGAGGACAGGGTCGGTGTGCTGCGTTCCAGGGCCAGGTAGCCCAGGCCGAGGTCGGTCAGGGTGCTGACGCGTTCGAGCAGGTCCTGGGCGATGCGTTGGGCGGCCAGACGTTTTTCCACGGAGAGCTTTTTATCGCCCTGCCCTTCAGCCACCGGGCGCAGCAGTTCGGCAAGTTGCAGCAAGGACATTTGCGACAGTTCGCCAATGTCTACGCCGGCAAATTTCACCGACAGCGCGGCCTTGTTCAGGCGCTTGCCTTCGCACAGCGGGCATGGGCTGCCTTGCATGAATTGCGACACGCGCTTTTTCATCAGGGCGCTTTGGGAGTGGGTGAAGGTGTGCAGGATGTAGCGTCGGGCACCGGTGAAGGTGCCCTGGTAGCTGGGTTCGAGTTTGCGTTTGAGGGCGTCGCGGGTTTGGGCAGGTGTGAAGCCGGCGTACACCGGGACGGTGGGGGTTTCGTCGGTGAAGAGGATCCAGTCGCGCTGCTTTTTCGGCAGGTCGCGCCACGGGATGTCGACGTCGTAGCCGAGGGTGACGAGGATGTCGCGCTGGTTCTGGCCTTGCCATGCCAGTGGCCAGGACGCCACGGCGCGTTGGCGGATGGTGAGGGAAGGATCGGGCACCATCAGGGCTTCGGTCACTTCGTACACGCGGCCCAGGCCGTGGCATTGCGGGCAGGCGCCCTGGGGCAGGTTGGGGGAAAAGTCTTCGGCGTAGAGCATCGGTTGCCCCGCCGGGTAACTGCCGGCGCGGGAGTAGAGCATGCGGATCAGGCTGGACAAGGTGGTGACGCTGCCCACTGATGAACGTGTGCTGGGTGTACCGCGCTGTTGTTGCAGGGCCACGGCGGGCGGCAGGCCTTCGATGGCGTCGACGTCCGGTACGCCGACCTGATCGATCAGGCGGCGGGCGTAGGGCGCCACGGATTCGAAATAGCGGCGCTGGGCTTCGGCGTAGACGGTGGAGAATGCCAGCGAGGACTTGCCGGAGCCTGACACGCCGGTGAACACCACCAGGGCGTCGCGGGGGATGTCCACGTCGACGTTGCGCAGGTTGTGTTCCCGGGCACCTCGTACCCGCACGAAGCCAGGGCGTTGGGTGGTGAGTGAGGTGTCTGGTGGCAGGTTGCGCTGGGAAGTCATGGGTAACCTTATCGGTGTGTTCAAGGCAGTGAAGATCAACTGTGGGAGCCGGGCTTGCCCGCGATGACGGTGTGCCAGTTACCGGATGGGGTGCCTGACACTCCGCCATCGCGGGCAAGCCCGGCTCCCACAGTGGCTTGGTGTTGCTGGCTGGATCTTCATTCGTCACATCATTCGGGAGGTCAGTACCGAGCGCACCCGTTGCGCCAAGTCATCCGGGCCATAGGGTTTGCTCAGCAGGTGAATGTCGTTGCCCAGCAGGTGGTTGCTGGAAAGAATGTCGCGGGTATGCCCGGAGGTAAACAGCACCGCTATCGCCGGCACTTGCCTGCGCGCCCACTCGGCCAGGTCGGTGCTTTTGACCCGGCCCGGCATCACCACGTCGGTGAAGATCAGGTCCGGTTGCAGGCCGGCCTGGAGCATCAGCATGGCCCGGTCGCCGTCTTCGGCGGTGAGCACGGTGTAGCCGGATTGTTCAAGCAATTCCACCGCGGCCGCGCGTACGCCTTCGTTGTCCTCAACCACCAGGATCGTCTCATGGCCGCCGGTGGGTTGTGTGAGCTCGACGGGCGCATCGTGGTTTTCCGGCTCTCCCAGGTTGCGCGGGAAATACATCTGCACCACGGTACCGCTGCCCTCCACGCTCTCGACCTCAACATGCCCGCCACTTTGGCGCACGAACCCAAACACCATGCTCAGGCCCAGGCCGGTACCGTGGCCATTCGGCTTGGTGGTGAAAAACGGTTCGAAGGCCCGTGCCAGGATCGTTGGTGACATGCCGGCGCCGCTGTCGGCGACGGCCAGGCGCACGTATTCACCGGGGTTGATGCTTTTACCGGCGCAATCCGGAGGGTTGAGGATGATGTTTTCGCCGGTGATCCGAATCACCCCCTCGCCTTTCATGGCATCCCGGGCATTGATCGCCAGGTTGAGCAGCGCGTTTTCCAGTTGGTTGCGGTCGACGTTAATGCACCACGGATCCTGGGGCAGCTGCACATCAATGTGGATGGTTTCTCCCAGCGCCCGCTGCAGCAACTCGCCCAGGCCTTCATAGATGCGCAGCGGGTTGTACACCGCCGGTGACAATGGCTGGCGACGGGCGAAGGCCAGCAGTTGCGAGGTCAGTTTGGCCCCACGTTCCACTGCCGCGATGGCGGCGCTGACCCGGCGCTGCACCTGGGGGTTGTCCGGTTCATGCCGGGCCAGCAGGTGCAGGTTGCCGGAGACCACTTGCAGCAGGTTATTGAAGTCGTGGGCCACGCCGCCGGTCAGGCCGCCAATGGCTTCCAGCTTCTGTGATTGGCGCAACTGTTCCTCGGCGGCGGAACGGGCTTGCACCTCCGCGGCCACGCGCTGCTCCAGGTTGTGAGTGAGTTCCTGGCGCAGGCGCTCGGAGATCATATGTTCGGTGGTCTCCACTACAATCGCCAGGACCCCGGCCGGTCGTTGGTCGTCACCGGCCACGGGGCTGTAATACAGGTCCATCCAGACTTCTTCCGGGCGGCCGTCGCGCAACAGTTCCAGGGGCAGGTTGCGGTAGGACAAGGTGCCGCCAGCCAGGCAGGTGTCGACCACATTGCGGTTGAAGTCGGCGACTTCCGGCCAGCCCAGTTCCACCGGCGCACCCAGCAGATAAGGGTGGCGACCGCCGGCAAATACCGAATAGCTGTCGTTGTAGATCATGTAACCGGCGTGCCCCCACAGCATCACCATGGGCATGGGCGATGCCAGCATCATCTGCACGGCGCTGGTCAGGCTGGAGGGCCAGGCATTCATCGGGCCGAGGTCGGTGGTGGACCAATCGAAAGCACGAATCCTCTGGGCCATTTCCCCAGCCCAACCCTCACAGCCGTGGGTATTGGATAAAAACTGCATCGGTCGGCTCTGCAAAAGATAAAAGGTGGGCGGCGATGAAAACTTTGAGCCCGGCAGCGGCGGTTGGTTTCATCGCATATTGCTTATGCCGGCAGGAAGGAGCAAGGGCCGACTCAGCGAAAGTCCCGGCTGCGCACACTGATGCCCGACAGCAACGGGGTCAGGTCGGTCAAGCGCCCGGCGATCAGGTGCCGAACCTCGCCCACCGCCTCCCAGCGGCCATCCACCTTGAGCAACCGCGAGCCCACCAGCGCCTGGCGTTGGCGCTCGGCCAAATCGCGCCAGACCACCACATTGATATTGCCGAACTCATCTTCCAGGGTGACGAAGGTAACGCCGCTGGCCGTGCCAGGGCGTTGTCGACCGGTGACCAGGCCGGCGACGCTGACGTTGCGGCCATGCTCAACCTGCAGCAATTCCCTGGAACTGCGGCAACGCCGCGCGCGCAGTTCATCGCGCAACAGCGCCAACGGGTGTGGGCCCAGGGTGGTGCCGACGCTGGCGTAGTCGGCATACAAATCTTCGCCGACTGTCGGCTGCGGCAGCTCCACCACCGCCTCTTCCGGGCTGGCGATACCGGCAAACAGGCCCAATTGTTTCTGCACCCCGGCCACCTCCCAACGCGCCCGGTGCCGATGCCCGGCCAGGCCGCGCAAGGCACCGGCATCCGCCAGCAGTTCCTGGGCGCGAGTGTCCAATTGGGCACGCTCGCCCAAGTCGGCAATATCAAAAAACGCCCGGGCCTGGCGCGCCATTTCGATACGCCGGCCATCCTCTTCGCGAAACCCGGAGATCATGCGCAAGCCCATGCGAATCGCCGGTTGCTGGCCTTCGATCGGCTCAAGGCTGCAATCCCAATCACTGGCCTGCACGTCCACCGGGCGGATCTGCAAATGATGGCGACGGGCGTCCTGCAGGATCTGGTCGGGGCTGTAGAAACCCATGGGCCAGCTGTTGATCAGGGCGCAGGCAAACGCTGCCGGTTCATGGCATTTGAGCCAGCAACTGGCATAGGTCAGCAAGGCGAAACTGGCGGCGTGGGACTCGGGAAAACCGTAGCTGCCAAAGCCCTTGATCTGCTCGAAGATCTGCGCGGCGAAGGCTTCGCTGTAGCCGTTTTTCAGCATGCCGGTGCGCAGGCGTTGCTGATGGGGTTCGAGGCCGCCGTGGCGTTTCCAGGCGGCCATGGAACGGCGCAGTTGGTCGGCTTCGCCGGGGGTGTAATCGGCGGCGACCATGGCGATCTGCATGACCTGTTCCTGGAACAGCGGGATGCCCAGGGTTCGTTCCAGTACGGACTTGAGTTCCGGCGATGGGTAGGTGGTTTCTTCCTCCTTGTTCCGCCGCCGCAGGTACGGATGCACCATGCCACCCTGGATGGGCCCCGGCCGCACGATGGCGACCTCAATGACCAGGTCGTAGAATTTTTCCGGTCGCAGGCGGGGCAACATCGACATCTGCGCCCGCGACTCAATCTGGAACACGCCGATAGTGTCGGCCTTGCTGATCATCGCGTAGGTTGCCGCATCTTCCTTGGGCACCGAAGCCAGGCTCAGGTCCCGGTTGCGATGGCGGCGCAGCAGGTCGAAGCAACGGCGAATCGCACTGAGCATGCCCAGCGCGAGGATGTCCACCTTGAGCAGGCCCACGGCGTCGAGGTCGTCCTTGTCCCACTGGATGATGGTGCGCTCGGCCATGGCCGCATTTTCCACCGGCACCAGGGTGTCCAGCGGGTGTTCGGAAATCACGAAGCCGCCGGGGTGCTGGGACAGGTGCCGGGGGAAGCCGATCAGTTGCTGAGTGAGTGTGAGCACCCGGCGCAGCACCGGGCTGTCGGGGTCGAAACCACCTTCGCGCAGGCGTTCCAGGGGCGGTGCTTCGTCGCTCCAGCGCCCACAACAGTCGGCCAGGGCGTTGACCTGATCCGGCGGCAACCCGAGGGCCTTGGCCACGTCGCGCACCGCGCCGGCGCCGTGGTAGCTGCTGACCACCGCCGTCAACGCGGCGCGGGTGCGCCCGTAGCGCTGGAAGACGTATTGCAGCACTTCTTCGCGGCGTTCGTGCTCGAAGTCCACGTCGATGTCCGGCGGCTCGTTGCGTTCGCGGGACAGGAAGCGCTCGAACAGCATGTTCATCAGGCTCGGGTCGATCTCGGTGATGCCCAGGGCAAAACACACCGCCGAGTTGGCCGCCGAGCCGCGGCCCTGGCACAGGATCGAACGGCTGCGGGCGAAGCGCACAATGTCGTGTACGGTGAGGAAGTAGCTTTCGTAGCCGAGGTCGCTGATCAGTTCCAGTTCGTTATTGATCTGCTGGAGGGTCTTGGCGTCGACCCCTTTCGGCCAACGCTGGGCGATGCCTTGCTCGGTCAAGGTGCGTAACCAGGATTTTGCATCCTGGCCTTCAGGTACCAACTCCCTGGGGTATTGATAGCGCAATTGGCCGAGGTCAAAGGTGCAACGCCGGGCAATGTTCAGGGACTCTTCCAGCAAGTGCGCCGGGTACAGCGCGGCCAATGCATCGAGGCTGCGCAAGTGCCGTTCACCATTGGGATGCAGGCGCGCGCCGGCTTCGGCCACCGGGACGTGGTGACGGATTGCGGTCATGGTGTCTTGCAACGCACGGCGACCGCGCACATGCATATGCACATCGCCGCAGGCCACCGCCGGCAGGTGCAGGCTGGCGGCCAGGTTCAGGCGTTGCTCAAGGTGGCGGGCATCGTTCTGGCCGCAATGCAGCTCCACCGCCAGCCACAGGCGATCGGTGAAGGTGCTGCGCAGCCATTGGATATGGGCCTGGGTATCGGTGTCTTCGACCATCCATAACGCGAGCAAGCCGTGTACCGCGGTGAAGTCTTCCTGCAGCAAGCGGTAGTGACCTTTTTCCGCACGGCGACGGGCGATGGTGATCAGCCGGCACAGGTGTTGATAGCCTTCCAGGTTCTCCACCAGCAGCACTAGCTTGGGGCCGTTTTCCAGGCGCATCTCGCTGCCGATAATCAGCGGCAACCCGACTTCCTTGGCCGCTTGCCAGGCACGGACGATGCCCGACAAGGTGCATTCATCGGTGATCGCCAGGGCTTCGTAGCCCTGCTGCCTGGCCCGTTCAAACAGCTCGCGGGCACTGGAGGCGCCCCGCTGGAAACTGAAGTTGGACAGGCAGTGCAGCTCCGCGTACTTCATGCAAACCAGCCTTGCAGCCACAGCGTGCCGCTTTCGCCCACGGTGCGGTAAGCCCAGCCCTGCTGGCCGGCGCGGGTGCGCACCAGGTAGTAATCGCGGCGCACATCGGCGCCATCCCACCAGCCGGACTCGATGCGTTCCGGGCCCATCAGGATGTGTAGACCTTGCTCGGCCAGAGGCGTCGGTTCATGCAGCAACCAGCCCGGGCGCTGCACGTTATTTGAGGGGGTACACGGGCGAGTGTCGGCACCGGCTTGCCAGGCGCATTCGGGGCGGTGGTCGGCGTGAAACCGCAGGCCTTGCACCGCTTCATCCCCCAGCCGCGCCCGCAGGCGTTCGCGCAGTTGTTCCCACGGCAGGGTTTGTTGCGGGCGCTCGTCGAACAGGTCCTGGCGCTGGGGCACAAACACCGGCAGGTCCTCGGCCACCAGGCGAAAGCCGCGCACCGGCGAGGTGACTTGCACTTGCTCCAGGCGCCCACGGGCCAGTTCGAACAGCATCGCTGCGTCACGCTCGGCGCTGAGCAGGCCGACCTTGATCACGCTGTCGGGCTCGGCCGCGTGCTCCAGGTGCAGGTCAAAACGCTGCACGCCACTGTCGCGGCCACACAGGAACGCCGACAGATCGCCAGTCAAACGGCGCAAGGGAAACAGCAAGGCCTGGTGGGACAACACATCAAAATTCAGCTCGATGCGCACATCAAACCGGTCCGGCGGCTGGTAGAACGCCAGCGCCAGGGGCCGTTGGCCGCACAGTGCATCGAGGTGCTTGAGCAGCGCAGCGTCGAAGCGCCGGGCCAGGGTATGCCGAGGCAACGCCTGCACCTGGGCCAGGGTGCGCAAGCCCATGCGCGACAATGCGGTGGCGGCTTGCGGGTCGAGGCCGGCGCGGTCGATGGGGATCGGTGCCAGGGCGTGTTGCAGGTATTGCTCATCGGCCACGGCCAGGCCGTCGTAGACATTCGCCAATATCCGCGCCGCCGCCGGGTTCGGCGCGGCGACGATGCGGTGACGAAACCCCAGTTCGGTCAGTTCCTTGCGCAAGCGCGCTTCGAGCAACGGCCACGGCCCGAACAGGCCCAGGCTCGACTCGATCTCGAACAGCAACGCCCGTGGGTAGAACACGCTGACCTGGGAGCTGAAACGGTAGGCCCAGGCGGCGAGAAACTGCTGCCAGTATTCGATCTGCGCCGGGTCATATTCGGCGCAGGCGAACGCCTTGGTCAAGGCATGGGCCGCCGTCAGGAATTGGCCGGGGCGCAGGCCGAGTTTGCGCGCGGCGTCATTGACGGTTTGCAGCACCCGCCGCTGCGGCGTGCCGGCCAGCAGGGCCAACGGCTGGTCCGGTTCGGGGCGCGAACGCAGCACCCCGTCCAGCGCCAATTGCGGGAACACAATACACACCCAGCGCATGCCAACCTCAGTGCCCAAGCGCAATGGGCGCGGGATGGGCCAGGCCACCCCGGCACTTGAGCACCCGCACCTGCGCCGGGCTGGCCTCAACCGCCAGGCGCAACGCGGCCGGTGACGGGTTGATGGCCTCGCTCAAGGAGCGCCAGGCGAAGGCCAGGGTCTGGCCGGTTTCCGCCGCCACCTGCAAGCGGCGCAAGGCGCGGTCATCGGCCTTGCGCGGCCAGCACAGCACCGCGCCACAGCTGCCGGAACGCAGGCATTGCTCCACTGCCCACAAGGCATCGCGTTCATCGGCCTGGATCACTGACAGCTGGCGCACATCCACCCCGGCGTTTTGCCAGGCGTGGGGGTACGGCGTGTAGGGCGGCGCCACCAGCACGATGCGCTCACCGGCCGCCGCCAACCGTGCCAGGGTCGGCCACACCAGCTGCAACTCGCCCACGCCCTCCTTCGCCATCAGGATTTCGCTCAACGCCGCTTCCGGCCAGCCACCGCTGGGCAGCACCGCATCCAGGGCCGCAAGCCCGGTGGGATGGACGCTGGCCGGCGGCGCGGCGGGCCGGCCTTTCCAGACCCGGCCGCCATTGAACAGCGAGTCCAGTGCAACGACGGCGCCCATCAGCCTTGCCTCACCAGGCCGCAGAACACCCCTTCGATGGCCAGGTCCTGATCGGGCCGCACCACGATGGGTTGATAGGCGGGGTTGCGCGGCAGCAGGCGCACGCGCTCGCCCACGTGTTCGAAACGTTTGATGGTGACTTCACCGTCCAGGCGTGCCACCACGATCTGCCCGTTCAAGGCCTCGGCACTGCGGCGTACGCCTACCAGGTCGCCATCGAGGATGCCGTCTTCGATCATCGAGTCGCCCTGCACCCGCAGCAGGTAATCCGGGGTTTTCGCGAACATGCCCGGGTCGAGCAATAGACGGTTGTGCACTTCGGCATCGGCGCCAATGGGCAAACCGGCGGCCACCCGGCCGAGCACCGGAATATCCAGCAGCTCCGGCCGCGCCGGTTGATTGAGCAGGCGGATGCCGCGCGCCTGGTTGGGGTTGACCTCGATAAAGCCGCCCTCGGTCAGCGCCAGCACATGCTTGCGCGCCACGCTGCGGGAGGCAAAGCCGAACGCCTCGGCGATCTCGGCGAGGCTGGGGGACTGGCCTTGCTGCGCGATACGGTCGCGGATAAAGGTCAGGATGGCGGTACGGCGGGGCGTTAGATTCTTCATGGAGTACATTTGTACTCCTGCGGGAATTTTCTGGCAATATCCGTCAGTCGCTTCCCTGGCAACCGCCGGAAAAGTACCCGCCAAGTTGACGAACGGTCTTTCGAATGTTCAGATGCCGGCCTGTTTCAGGTGCCTCATGCCGCCGTGCATGGGGTGAAACGGGAAACCGGTGCCGCTCTTTTCGAGCCAGTCCGGTGCTGCCCCCGCAACGGTAGACGCGTGACCCCTTCGACACACCACTGTGGCCTGCGCGCCATGGGAAGGTGAAGGTGTCCATACGCGTGAGCCCGGAGACCGGCCTGGAATTCTGTTTGGCAAAATCCTGCGGTGGGCGGGCATGGGCCGGTATTGGCGTGTGCTCGGTGCCTACTCGTGCGTGCTTTTCGCGAAAGATACTTTTCCGAGAAGACTATGATTCGACCTTACAATACGTCCGTGCCCAGCCTGCTGCTCGGCTGCCTGTTCAGCCCCCTGCTGCTGGCCGACGACCCTCCCCTTGAGCTCAAGCAGCAGATCATTTCCGCACCGTCGGTGGAATCCACTACCGTGGCCGACATGGCCCAGTACGGCAGCAAGGTCGAGATCGTCACCCGCGAACAGATCGAACGCGCCGGCCCCGCCGCCGATGTGTCGCGCGTGATGCAGATGTTCATCCCCGGCCTGTACGTGGCCCCCAAGAACGGTCCGTTCGACTACGGCACCTATTCCCTGCTGGGCGGGCGCAACGATGACACGTTGATCCTGCTGGACGGCGTGCGCCTGAACAACCGCCTGTACGGCGGCCTGTACCTGGACACCCTGCCCGCCAACGCCATCGAGCGCATCGAAGTGCTCAAGGGTGGCCAGAGCCTGCTGTTCGGCACCCAGGCGGTGTCGGGAGTGATCAACATCGTCACCCGCAGCCCGCAAACCCGCGAGGCGTCCGGCGAGGTGAACCTGGGTGCCGACACCTTCGGCGGCACCACCGGCGACGCCCGGGTCGAGAAGATTTTCAATAACGGATTTGGCGACCTCGGCTTGCTGGCCTACGTCAGCCGCAACGCCTCCGAGGGCTACCAGCCGTTTCGCAACCGCGACATGAAAAACGTCAGCGACAAGAAACGCTCCTACGAAGTCACCACCTTCGGCACCAAGGCGATCCAGTCGTTTGGCGATGACACGCGCCTTGAGCTGTTTTACCAGTACGCCGACGCCAACCTCGATTTCGCCCGCCCGGTGGACAACCACAAGACCACCAACGACCGCGTGCAACAGATCGCCACGGCCACCTTCGAGCAAACCCTCAACGAGCGCCTGAGCTACTTCGTCAAAGGCCATATCAACGATTGGGACACGCGCTATACCCGCATCAACAATATCGAAGGCGGCGGCACCCGGGTCATCAACCACAACGACTACTGGGGCTTCACTGACTGGGGCGTGCAGGCCGAAGGCAAGGCCGTGCTGCCCGGCGAGCACGTGCTGGTATTCGGGTCCGATAACCAGTGGTTCAAGGGCCAGGACGATGTATTGATCATCGACGACAACAAGGCCCAGGCCCACGCGCTGTACACCCAACTGCGCCCGAATATCGAAGCCCTGCCGAACTGGCACCCGAGCATCGGCGTACGCCACGAAGCCATGAGCGGCGGCGACAGCGCCACTGTCGGCATGCTCACTTCGCTCTACGACCTCAACGACAACTGGGCCCTGCGCGGCCAATACGGCACCGCCTACAAACTGCCGAATGCCGAGCAACTGTTCGTCAACGAAGACGATGAGAAAGGCAACCGCAACCTCAAGCCGGAGAAGAGCCGCAACGCCGAACTGGGCGTCGACTACAGGGGCAGCCTGCTGGCCCGGGACTTCAGCGCCAGCGTCACGCTGTTCAAACGCAAGATCACCGACCTGATCACCCTGGACGATATCCAGTGGGTCAACGGCCAGGGGCAGATCCAGATGCGTGGTTTCGAGGCCGACGCCAAGCTGCAGCTCAATGAACAATGGAGCGTGCAGGCCGACATGACCCGCAACCTCACCGAGTCCCGTGCGGGTGTCACCATCAACGATATCCCAGGCTTCTTCGCCCGCTCGCGGGTCGGCTATGAATCGGCGGACCGCCTGTGGGGCGTCGGTACCGCCGTGCGTTACATCGGCGATATCGTCAGCTCGAAAAAGGTCGAGTACGGTAACTACACCGTGGTGGATGCCGACGCCTATCGCTATCTCGACAACGCCCACCAACACCGCGTGAGCCTGCTGGTAGAAAACCTGTTCGACCGCGATTACGTCACCAGCCGCGCCAGCAACGTCGACAACCTCGGGCGGCCGTTCACCTCCGAAGTACGCTACACGTATCGCTTCTGATGAGTACGCCCGTGGAAACTCATCCGGACTGGTCCCACGTGCCTGACCACGCCCGTCACGTGTTCCTGTGCACCGGCCCGCGCTGCACCCAGCGTGGCGCGCTGCAACTGTGGAAAACCCTGCGCCGCCACCTGCTGCAACACGACTGCATCGAAATGCCTGGCGGCGTACTGTTGACCCGCACCCACTGCCAGTTCCCGTGCAACCTGGGGCCAATCGTGACGGTGTACCCGGACACTTGCTGGTACGGCGTGCACAGCAACGCAGACGTGCAACGGCTGGTGGAAGTGCATCTGGTGGGCGGCGAAGTCGTCGAGGATCTGCTGATCAAGGAGCGCCCATGAAAGCCTCGTGGTTGCTGTTGGGCGCCCTGCTCTGCCCATCGTTGGCCCTGGCGGACCGTTATCGCAACTGCAACCAGGACTGGACGGCCGCCCACTCACCGCCTTCGCGCATCGTGGCCCTCAATCAGCATGCGGCCGACCTGTTATTGGCGCTGGATGTCGGTCCCGCATTGGTGGGCGTGGCTTATCTGGATGACAACGGTGTGGCCCACCGACACGGCGAGTATTTCGGCGTGCCGGTGATTGCGCCCAAGTACCCGTCCAGCGAAGTGCTCTATGCGCAGAAACCGGATCTGGTGGTCGGTGGATTCGCCACTGCATTTGGCGCCGGCGTTACTTCCCGCACAGGGTTGGCAGGCAACGGGGTTGGGTCGTATTTGCTGGAGTCGGCGTGCGACGGGCATTCGCTAGATTACTTCGGGCATATCCGCAACGACCTGTTCACCCTTGGCGCCCTGGTGCATAAACAGCCACGGGCGCAGGCGTTGAGCGATGCCATGGACGCCGACCTGGCCAGTGCCCAGGCGCTGGCTGGTGAGGGTAAACCGCTGTCGGTGTTTTACCTGGACAGTGAGGTCAACGGGTTGGACAGCGAGGGTCGGCGTGGTTTTGTCACCACGTTGGTGGCGGCTGCTGGTGCGCGCAATTTATTTGCCGGGATCAACCAATACCGCGTCACCGTGAGCAGCGAAACCCTGCTGATGAGTGACCCGGATGTGATCTTGCTGGCAGATGCGCTGTGGTCACCGGCCAGCCGCAAACGTCAGTTGCTGACCACCGACCCGGTGCTGTCGCGTTTGCGGGCGGTGCGGGAGAACCGGATGATCGATATTCCGTTTACCCATTTGGTGCCTACCGCGAATAGCGGCCGAGTCGTGTTGGAGTTGGCGAGGCAATTCAAAAAACTGGCTGAATAATTCACGAGCGAAGCGCCTGACCAATTTCCTCAGTCCATGCCACCGACCAAAGTTGTGAAACGCTGTAGGTTTCCAATGCTGAGCGCATCGTACTTTTGATCTCCTCCAGCTCCTGGCCTGACAGATCAGGGTGATAGAGCTCGCACTTGGTGGCCGAGATATCACTCATCCCGGCTTCAGTGACTACCGGCTCGACCGCGCCACCATCCACCGGGGAAAGCCGGGACCCCAAGACAAAAAAAAGGGGCGATCAATGATCGCCCCAAATACAACGAGAGGTCCTTTTCTAAAACTACAAGCTGATCTGCTGGCGCTCCTCATCCGTCAACCGCGCCCGCGCCTGGTCACTCAACGGTCCGGCGCCGAGTACCTGCACCGGGCTGTCGGGGTTGTAGCCCGAGGTCTTTTGCCCGTCCTCCGGCTTGCGCTCCACTGGCTCGCTGCCAAAGCTCAACACTTCCACCGTGACAATCGACGCCCGGCCCTGTTTGGCCGCCGCCTGCTGGCTGCGCGCGGCATCTTCCGCCGCCTGGGACGCCGCCGCACCGGCTGCGCTCGCCGAGGTCATGGCCCCGGTGTTTACCGCCGCCGACACCGGCACCCCGGACGACTTGCCCTGGGTCTGGATGTTGGCGGCATTAACGACGCGCAACGCGGCAATGTTGATGTTGCCCGAGACCCGAATCCCCGCTTCACCCGCATCGATAGTGCCCAGCGGGGCGATCAGGTCGATGTCTCCGGCCGGCACTTCGGGAATCGGGTTCAAGGTGGCAATCCCCGCCCCGGTGCTCGGCACCGCCGGCGACAGGGTCACGTTGCCCCAGTTGTCGTAGACACGCTTGGGCGGCGTGTACACCACGGTGGTCTTGGATCCGCGACCGGCGTTGATGTCGCCCTCGCCGGACCAGCCCATGATCGAGCCGCCGAAGGTGGTCATGATGCGGCTCTGGCCCAGCAGGATGCTGCCCATGGAATACAGCTGGATATCGCCGGCGCCCTGGGTGATCACACCGGCGGTGGACGGCGGTGCCGCGCCTTCGATGCCGAAGGTCTGCCCACCGCCCGGGGTGAGCATCTGGATCGAGCCACCGAAATTGGTGTGTACACCGGAGCCGCCGAACAACGTGATATCGCCCTTGTAGGTGATCGGGTTGCCGGCCACGTCCTTGTCCGGGAACAGCGCGGCAATCGCTGCACGCCCCCGTACATAGCTGCCCTGGCGCACACCGCCCACCGCGTTGTACTCACGGCCGGCGGCCTTGAGTTCGGCGAAGTACACATCACGGGCGAACACCCGTTGCTGTTCAGCGGGCAGTGCGGCGTAAACCGCGCGGGCCTGCTCGCGGGTGCCGACGAAACCGAAGCGCTCGGCGAGCCAGGTGACCAGTTCGTTCTCATAGGTCTTGGCGACCTTGCCGCCCTGGATCGACACGGCTTCGCCTGGCTGGACGAGGTTGGCCGGGTCCAGGTAGGCCTCGACAAAGCGCCGGTAATCCGGGCCGTTGGGGCCGACGCCAGCTTGCATGACGATGCCTGCGCCAGGGCGGTTGTCGCCCGCGACCACCGGGCCCAGGCTGGTGATGCTGACTTCGCCGCCCTTCGCCGGGTCACGCCCGGACATCAGGATATTGCCGCCCGCCGTCACTTCCAGCAGGCCAGGACCGGCAACCTGGAAGTTGCTGTACAGAATGTCGCGCCCGGCGGAGACGATGGAGATGTCAGTGGGGTTGTTGTGGATGAACAGGTTGCCGGTCGACTGCTCGCTGACCGCACCGGGGGCCGTATTAAAACGGCTGCCACTGCTGACAATGTCTCGCCCCGCCATCATCCAAACCGGCCCGTTGCCCTCGTACCAGGTCTGCCCCGAATGCAAAAACGTGGGGGAAGAATTGAACGTCAGGGTCCGGCCGCTGCTGACCCCCACCAGATCGCCGGTCAAGGCATAGAACCGCGCCGGTTCCGTTGGCGCGTAAGCGGCTGCCGACGCCGTGGCGGAGCCAAAGGCAAACAGAGGCCGCGGAAGGGAACCCGGCGAGCTACCGTTCTCCGACAGATTGTTGCCATCGACAACCACCTGACCATCAATGGTCCCGACGAACGCCGGCCGCCAAGGTGTGGCCATGATGCTGGGGTCGGCCCCGGAAGGCGTGACAAACATACCGCCCGCATAAATCGAGTCATGGGCCAGGAATTGCAACTGGCTGCTGGCACCGGGGGCGAGCACCAAGGCATTTATCGGACTCGTATCGGCTTGGTACCCCAGGACGGCGTTACCGTAATAAATACTGCCGCCAGCCGCCGTCGCTCGAACGATCGATGGGTAGACAGTTGCCAGGTCGGACGCTGCGGCGGAGACAGATGGCGTCAAGTTGCCCCCCGCTGAAAACAGGTCGATTGCCGTGTGCCCGGTCCATAACGAGAACCAACTTTCGCCGGTCCCACTCGTCCCGCCACGGGTAAACGATGAGTTGTTCAGCAGGACGACACGGCCCGGGTCAATCACTTGCTGCAGCACCAGGTCACCCAATGTGGTCAAGTTGAATGTGGCATCCCCCGGCACCAGGGTGATGCCCCCCACTGCCCGGCCACGGGTCGCCTGGAACGGATCGAATGCGCGGGTTTCGCCCGGGCTCTGCTCAGAGCTGTTGCTGCCGTAGGTCAGGTCGATCCGGCCCGTGGTCGCACTTTGCAGTTGGACATTGCCCCGGATATTCACCAACTGGCCGTTCTGATCGTTTACATCAACCACGCTGCCAGGGTTCAGGGCGCCACCGATACGCACCCGCAGATCACCACCGCCCGTCAACTGCAGGCTGCCATCACCGGCAACCCGCCCGGTACTGCCGACCGCCAGCACCAGCCCCTGGCTGCGCGGGTTGGCAGAGGCCGACATTGGGTTGCCGTCCATGCGCCGAAGCACACCGGCATCCCCGCCTACCTGTACATCCACGTCACCGCCGCCGAGGGTGCCGAAACCGGTAAACCCGACGAACGCATCAGCCTTGGAGGCGTTGGCGGTATAGCTACCGAAATTGATCCACCAGGCCGTCGGCTGCGCCTGCCCGCCGGTGTTCACCGTGCCGCTGCCCTGGCGCCACAGCCAGTTGGCCACATCGGCGGAGTCGATGCCGTTATCCAGGGGGTTGGGCCGACTTGGGTTGAAGACGCCTCCCAGGATATTCCCCGTCAGGTTGCCCCCCACGTTCACGCTCAAATTCCCCCCTGCCTCCGGGTACCAGGCACGGTACAGGCTGTCAGATGAGCCGTTGACGAACTGTTCAAAATAACTGTTGGTATCGTTCAGCACCGTCTTCGCGCTGTTCAGCGCCTTGGGCTGGTTGTAGGGGTCACTGGCACCGGTTGCAGTGGACGATGTACCGGCGGTGTAGACCCCGTACAGGGAGTCCATGCTCAAGTCGCCGGCGCTGAGCAGTTCGAGGTCGCCCGTACCGGTGCGAATCACACTGAAACGGCTGCTGGAGGGGGTCGCCGCATACTCTTTGCCGCTTTGGGCCTGGCAGTAGGCGGGCGAGCTTGCACAGAACTCATCGATGGACGGGATACCGAACTGGTCCAGGATGCTTTGCTCGATCGGCGTTCCGACGGTGACGATAATCCCGTTGTCCGCCAGGTCCTTGGCGCCGAATTCGGTCCAGACATAGCCAACTTTCACGGCGCAGTACGCCGGATTGCCCCCACAGAAATCATCAATCGAACCCAGCCCGAAATCATCGAGGATCTTTTGGTCGATCGGGTCGCCTTCCTTGACCACCACCCCATTGGCCGCAAAGTCCTCCACCGCGAAGGCGGTCCAGGTCAACTTGCCCTTGGCGGGCATCTCCTTGGCAAACATGCCGTAGTGGCTGTCAGCCAAACGCAGGTCGCCGCTGCGCGGATGGGCTTGCAGGATGCGGCTGTCGGCCGCCTCGGTGTCAGCACCTGCAACCAACCGCAGCGTCCAGGATTGCGAACCTTCGGCCAGCATCGGCGAGAGGGCCCACAGCTTGCCCTGGCGCCCCGCCACTTCCGGGCGCAACGCCACCGACTCAGCCCCGCCCGGCAACTTGACGTTGGTGCCGGAAGGAATCAACGCGCCGCGCGGCAGCGGTATGTCGCCATTGAGGGTCACGTGGTTTTGCGTCGGATTAAGCGCCTCGTAGTTCGTCGGCAACGGCACCCCTTTGGGCCAGGTCAGCGCCCCGAGCCGGGTGTCCTGGGTCAGCAGGCTGCCGGCGTCCAGCTGTGAGCCGGCCGCCAGGGTGTGTGCCTGGTTCAATAACGTGCCTGCGGCAAACAGCACATTGCCCGCGCTGTCGAACACCGCTGCGGCCAATACCGTACCGGCAGGCAGCCTCAGGTCCTGGTTCAGCGTCGCCCGGGTCGGCAAGCGCGTTCCGGCGGCCACGCCCACGGCCTTGATCGGCAGGTCGTAGTTGAGCACGGTGCCCGCCGGGAAGGTCGTGCCGTCCGCCAGGGTGATGCCGTTACCCGGCACGATGATCGTGCCGCCGGTAAAGTCGATGCCCGGCAACAACACCCAGCCCTTGTCATCGACGGTCTGCGGTGGCGGCGCAAAACCGTCGTTGATGCTGCCGTAAATATTCAGGTCGCCACCGGCGCGCAGGGTCAGGCTGCCCGACTCACCGGAGCCATACACCGAGGTTTTCTGGCTGTTGGGGTTGAGGCTGGCGTAGCGGTAGCCGGACAGGTCCAGATCGCCCTGCACCACCAGGTCACCGTCCGCGGTCTTGCTGACGATTTCCACGCCCGGGCGCAGGTGGAAGGCATCGGCGTAGGTTGCATTGTTAAGCCCGGCGAGTTTGTTTTGCAGCAGGTTCTGGTTGAGCAATGCACCGTTGATAAAGGCCGTGCTCAGCACATGCTTGCCATCCAGGTAGGCCTGGTCGATCTGTTGGTAAGGCCGCCCGCTGGCCGTCGGATCGGTGACCAGTGGCGCATCGTCGTAACTGATCATGCCGTTGAGGGTGATCGAGCGCGCGCCCTGGATCGTCAGGCGGCCATGGGCATCGATGTTGATGTCGTTGCTGGTGCCATCGACGTTGATCAGCCGTGGTGCATTCAGTTCCAGGGTGCCGCGGTTGCGCCCGTCATTGCCCTGGACCGCCTCGGTGCCGTGGCGCAGGTCGATGCGTGCGCCATCGGCCAGGGTCAGTTGACCGGTGCCGGAGCCGAGCACCACCATGGCCCGGTTGGGCGAATCGATGATCTTGCCGTAGCTGTCCACCCGCAGCTTGCTGCCATGGGCGTCGAGTACCGCGCCGCCGTCCAGCGTCAGGCCGTGCTTGCCGGCCAGGTTGATGCTGCCGACGCGCTCGCCACTGGCGTCCACCAGGCCGGTGACCCGCAGGCTGCCGTTGTCCACGGAGACGTTGACGGTGCCGGCCTTGAGGCCATTGCCGATGGTCAAGTCGCCCTGCTTGAGTTGGAAGCTGCGTGTGCCGAACACCTGGCCTTGATTCAGGCGCTGGTTGAGGTCGGCGAACTGCTGGTCCAGTGAACCGCTGCTGCCCAGGCGCTGGGCCTGGATTTCCACGGTACCGGCCTCATAAGGCATCGTGGTCCCGCCCGCATCGTAATAGCCACTGCTGCCGGCGAGGATCGTGCCTTGCAGGTCGACGATACCGCCCGCCGCGTCCACCGCAACCGCCCGCAGTTTGCCGGCCTGGTTGTTTTTGGCCGAGAGGTCGATGGTCGAGCCGGCAGCCTGCAGTATGTTGCCGCTGCGGCTGTCCAGCAGCACCGTGCCGCCCGCGCCGTACTGGGTCACATCGTTGAACACAGTGGCGCCACCGGCCACGTCGATCAACGCCGCATCCGTCAGCACCACATCATCCCGGGCGCCCAGGCTGACTTTGCCGCTGGGCAGCACTACCGCCGTGGCCAGGCGAATGCTGTCGCCTTGCAGGGACAGTTCGGCGCCCTGGCCGTCGGCCTTGCCACGCGCCCCCGCGGACGCTGCAATATCAATCGCCCCACCTGCGGTGATGCGGTTCACCGAACCGGCTTCGCCGGTCATCAGTGGGGTGAGGATATTCAGGTCGCCGCCGCTGTACTGGAAGCCCTTCACCGGGTCATAGGCGCCCTGGCTCTGATACACCGAGAGGCTGCCCTTGTGGTTGGCGGTAATGCGCTCGCTGGCATTGAGGTTCACGCTGGCAAAGCCCAAAGCCAGGCGATCGAAACTGCTCACGGTGTTGGTCTGGGCAAAGGCGCCGTAGCCGAACTCAATACGCTCGGCGTTGATATCCAGGCGCCCGCTGCCCGTGCCCGCCCCGCCGGCGATCACCGAGCCCGGTGGGGTGGTCGCGCCCTGCCAGATCAGGTTGGCGGTATGAATGTTGGCCACGTCGCCAGCGCCACCGGCACCGTAGATCGCCGGAGTGGAGAGCATCAGGTTGCTCAGCCGCGACTTACCCGTCAGTGGGTCATAGGTGTCCAGGGAGGTACTGCCGTAGAAGTTGAAACTGTCCCGCGCCGAGAGCTGCAGGGTTTCCAGGGCCGGCGCACCGAACTGTGAATCACCTTTGAGCAGGCGATCAAGAAGCGCCTGGGTGAGTGTCAGGCCGGCCGGCAACTGATTGGCCGCAGCGGCAGCGGCCAGGGCTTGGGCGCTGCCGAGGTTAATGGTGTTGACCCCCAGGTTGAGGTGACGGGTGCCGTAGCGCACCTGGTCGCCCAACTGGAAGGTATTGTTGGTCAACGCCACGATGCTGCCTTCGGAGTACAGCCCGGTTTGCCCGCTGCACAGGCCCGTGTCACACACACCGATGCTGATCCCGCCGCTGGGCACCGTCGTATTGAATGCAATGACATTGAGCAAGCCGTTGGACGCCGCCAGCATATTGGTGACTTTGTAGATAAAACCGTCACGAGCGTCGTAGCTGGCTTTGCCACGGCCGATGGTGTTGATGGATGCGCCCTGCTCCAGGACGATCGCGTTGGTGTCACTCAACAAAAAGACTTCCGGCGCTGCGAGCGTCACACCTTCCCGAAGCGTGACGGTGCTGTTGGCCCGACTCGTACCGCCAGCCAGGACGATGTAATTCCCGGACTGGCCATACGTAACTGCCGTCATCCCCCCCACCATCAAACGCGAGGCTCCCAAGGCGTTGAGGCTGTCATCGTTGAAGGTAATGCCGGAAAAACCGCTGGTTGCGGAACTGCCCGCCGCGACGACTTCAATACCCAGTTTGCTTGGATCAATCACCGCCACCGCGCCGCCATAGCCACCCGCCGCGGCCTCAAAACGGCCTATGCCCTGGAACGAAAACGCATCAGCGCCGCCCCCTGGCCGCAAGGCCAGTTTCAGGGTCTTGGCGTCGACGGCGAGCATCGGGCGTGGCACACCCTGTTTCGCAGCGTCGGCCATGGCGAACTGGGCGTAGCTGGTTTCGTTGTATTGGGAATAGCGACGCAAGGTATCGGCCGAGGTCAGAATCAACTGGCTGGCAACGCTGTTGCCGATCCCGGTGTTGGCGATGGACAAGCGCCCGGCGGTGGACCAGGAGCCATTGCGCATGCGCTGGGTGGCGGCATCACTGCCGAGCCCGGCCAGGCCGTTGATCTCGACGCGGAAAGCGCCGGGCATCAAGGCGTAGGTGGACGGCATCAGGGTATAAGTGCCCGCCGGCAGCCCCGGCACTCCGGCGCCGATGGTGACCTGCTGGCCCACCAACGGATCGACTGCGCCCTTCTCCGATGCCACCGGCGCCGAGCCAGGCTGCACCCCGGGCACGATGGCGTAAATCGGGTTGGTGCCCAGGCCCGGCAAAACAAAGCCGCCATTGGCACCAAACTGCACCAGTGGGCTGTAGCGCGCATCCGTAGAGCCTCCGCGCCCGGAAACGAAACCGGCCCCCAGCAATTCGCCGCCGCCCGACAGGTCCAGGGTAGCCTCAGGCTGCACCTGCACCGACTGGCCGCCGAGAATCACCCCGACGCTGAGTTCCGCGTCCTGGTTGACCAGCCCGCCCTGGCCGACAAACGTCACGGTCTTGCCGTTGTACTTATAGACCTGCCCGTCCAGGGTGCCGCCATACGGCAGCACCAGGCCCTTGCCGCTCACCGAGGTCACGCTGCCCGGCAGCAATTGCACCTGGCTGCTGCCCATGCTGCCGATATCGATCAACCCCAGGGGCGCCCGCACCACACCGCCCTGCCGCACCGTCGCGGCGCCCAGTTGCAGGCGCCCGAATGCCGAGTAAGGCACCGCGGCATCCGTGTTGCCGGTACGGCCAATGGTCAGGGTGCGCAGCGGGTCGAACGTGATGTTGAGGCTGTTGAATTCGCTCAGGTAGCCGGCAATGACCCGCGCACCGACCTCCGTGGCCGGATACAACTGCGCCGCCCGCAAGGTCATGTCGCCCTGGGTCAATAACTGGGTGCTGACCCTCAAGGCCACGCCGTCCGGGTTCGCACCCGCCAGGAAGCGCAGATCGCCCTGGCTGGTCAGGTTGACCTGATCAAAGCCGCGACGCTCAAGGCCGACCAGGCTGTCGTCGGCCTGGCGCAGTTTGCCCTTGCTGCCAAACAACACGCTGCCGCGCACATCGATCAAGCTGCCGCTGGCATTGAACTGCGCCTCGGTGGCGCGCAGCGAGGGTAACGGCAACACCGACACCGGGTTCACGTAGAATTCCCGGGCCGGCGAATCCATGCCGGACAGCAGCAGAGACGGTGCCGACAGATTCACCCGGGCATTGGCTGCCGCGCCCTCACTGAGGTTGAAGGCACCGCTGTACAGGCGCAGGCTCTGGCCCATGTTCAAGGACACATCGCCGTCGAAACTCAACAGGCCGTTGCTCATCAATGCCAGGTTGTCGAAGCCGCCCGCACTGACCTGGTCGACGCCCAGGCGAGCGTGGCCGTATTCCAGGCTGTCGGCCGCGTCGGCGGCGGTGCCGGCGAGCGGGTGAGCCTGATGGGTCTGGCCGAGCACCAGTTCACGCACCTTCAGCACGCGATCCGTGACACTGCTCTTGGTGTAATACGGGCTGTCCAGCGCTACGTTCAGGCTGCCGCCCGCTGCGCCGGCACCGCCGGCCCGGGCCACCAGACTGCCGTCCAGGTACAAGCCATTGTTGGACGCCAGGCTGATGCTGCCGCCATTGCTGGCCACCCGGGTTGCGCCCTGCCCCGGCACATCCAACACCGCTTGCGTGCCCGACGCGTCCAGCCGGGCGCCCTCGCGTACCACCACAAACAGGTCGCTGGCAGTGACCGTGCCGGTGCTCAGGTTGATCTCGCCACCGATGCTGATCTTGCCGCCGTCACGGACCAACCCGTATTGGCTTCCACGATTGTCCACGGCGGTCGCGGCCCGGGCGGCGACATCGATCAGTGCGTTTTCACCCAGCCAGATGGAGCGGCCGTGGCCAACCGCGTTGGCCGGCTCGAACGCGCGCGTGGTCAGGCCGTTCAGGTTGACGCTGCCACCCCAGGCATTGAGCGTGCCGTCGACCGTCAGTTGGCCGATGCTGCGCAGGTTGATCGACTGGCCCGGGTCGACGCTGATCACCGCGCCCTTGCCGACCACCAGCGCGGTTGTCGGCAGTTGCTCGGCAGGCGACTCCAGGTGGCCGGCGGAAAGGGTCAGGCTGGCGCCACGGCGTTGGCTGAGTACGCCCTTGCTGGCGTCTTCCTGGTAAAGCGGCGGGGTCCAGCGCTCCATCACGCTGGCCGCATCGCCGCCACCCGGCGTCGTGGCGGCCTGCTCCGAGAGCCGGTAGGCCGGCACGTTCACATCCACCTGAGTACCATCGGCGACCAGCAATCCTTCGTTGCCGGTAATGTCATAGGCCGAAAAACCCTTGTTGAAAAAATCCCCGGCCAACTGCAAGGTCTTGGCATCCGGCGCCTGCGGGCTCTGGCCGATCTGCACCTTGTTGGCCTGCAAGGTCAGGGTGCCGCCTGCGCTGACGCCATAGCCGCGAATCTCGGCGCCCAGGTCCAAAGCCCCCAGTGCGCCCACGGTCACGTCGCCGCCCTTGCCGCCCCGGACTTTGCCATCCAGGCCGATGGTCGCCCCGGACGACGTTTCCACCAGGCTGCCCGCCGCGAGGTTCACGTCGCCGGAGCTGCGCAACGACACCTTGCCACCGTTGATATACGCCACCCCGTCAGTGGCCGAAGGGTCCAGCGCCAGATTATTCCAGCGCCCGGAACTGTCCAGCTTGACTCCGGCGGCCACATCGAGCCGGCCGATACCCGGCAGAATCACATCGCCAACGACATTGGAGCGATTGAGGTCGACCTGATTCAGCAGGTTGCCCGCGTTGATGCTGCCGCCGTGGGCCGTGAGGTTGGCATTGACTGAAACCACGGGGCCGAACAGGGTGATGTCGCCGCCGTCAGCCACCTTGAGTGCGCCATTGATGTCAATCTGCTGCTTTGCGCCGACCTTGATCGCGCCCAACCGGTAGCCATTGAGCTGGTCACTGTCGAGCACCAGTTTGCCCTGGCGTTCGGTCGGCAGCGCAGTGGCCAGGTCCAGGCCGTCGGCGATTTTTTGCGTGCTGCCCTCGATCAGCACCTGGTCGATGGTCGGGGTCAAGGCGTAGCGCAAGGTGCCGGTGGCCTTGTTGTACACCGGCGTGTACTGGCCAATGATCAACTGCGCCCGCTGGGCCATGGCCTGCTGTGACTGCTGATAACCATCAAGGTTGATATTCGGTGCCTGGGTCTGGCGATCGCCCTGGAATACATCGCTGATCAACTGGCCTTCCAGCACCGCGTTGGTGGTGCCCACCACCAGCTTGCCGGCGTCGCGGCCCACGGTGTAGCCCGCCTCGTAGCGGCTTTGCTGGGCCACCAGCGGGTTGTAGTAGAAATCGCTGCGGCCCCAGCGGACGCTGGTGTCTTCAAAGCCCTTGTAGATCCCCGCGTAGAGAATGTCCCCGGGGGCTTTCGACAGCTCATAGAGCTGGCCGTCAGGCCCCTTGAGCCAGGTCTGGCGGATGTAGCCGGCCTGCACATCGACGGTGCCGCCCGACAGATTGACTTGGGCACCCTGCTGGGTCACCACGTCCTTGCCGGTGAACGTCACAGTGCCGCCCTGGGCCATCCACTCGCCGACCGAGTGGCCCTGGGTGCCCAGGTAACCGCCGACTTCCAGCAGCCCGCCGGCGGTGTACCAGCGGTCCGTCGCATAGCCGTTGGTGCCGGCCGGGACGAACACCAGGTCCCGCAGGTCGACCCACACGTCATTGTTGATCAATTGCCCGCCGTCACGGTTGGCGGGCGCGTCGCGCTGTTCGTTGCCTTGCACGTTGATCTTGATGTTGTTGGCTTCCATCGCCACCTTGACGCCAATCGCGCCGGACACGTCGATCATCGCGCCGTCACGCACCAGGCTGCGCTGGCCGGCACTGACCGCCACCTGGCCGCCGGTGGCCAGGGTGATCGAGCCTTTGCGCAAATCCACAGTGCCGCCGCTGACGATCTCGATCCGCGACTGGTCGGTGCGATCGGCCACCGCGCTGAGGTTGTTGAACTGGCCGGTGATCAGGTTGGCAGGCAAGCCGTCGAGCTTGATCAGGCCGTTGTCCTTCTGGCTGTTGAGGGCGGTGCTGCCGCTGGCGTCCAGCAGGATCGCCGTGGTACTGCCCTCGCCCAGGGTCACGCTGGCGCTGGTGTCGCTGGCGGCGTTGAGCAAGTGAATCGTGCCGCGGGTATCCACCGAGGTGCTGGCCAGGGCCACGCCGTTCTGCTGCACCTGGTGCCCGGTGAGGGTGATGTCGCCGGTCGACGCCATGATCAGGCCGCTGTTGCTGACCTTGCCCGACGTGCTGCCGGCCTTGAGGCTGGTGGCCACTTCATTGCCACGGGTGGTGGAGCGGTCGTTGCCGGTGGTGCCGACGCCCTTGCGGATATAAAAACTGTCGCCGGCGGCCAGGGTGGCCTGGCCCCTGGCGGTGATGATGCTGCCGGCGTTCTCGACCTCCGAGCCGAGCAGCAAGGCGTAGCCACCGGCGTCGGTAGAGGTGGCCGGGTTGTGAGTCTGGATCAACGCGCCGCGCTGCACCTCGACCTTGCCCGCCGCGTCGGTGAAAGTCGGCTGGGTGCCGTTGGCATCCACATAGATCCCGCGTTGGGTGAATTGGTCATCGGTGATGGTGGCGGCGGCCGCCACCAGGTTGCGCACATTGACCTGGCTGCTGCCGCTGAAGATCACCCCGTTGCGGTTCATGATCATCACTGTGCCAGGGGCGTTGATCTGGCCCTGGATTTCGCTGGGGCGCGCGTTGGGGTCGTTGACACGGTTGAGCACGGCCCAATTCGATTGCTGCTGGAAATCGACCGTGGTGTTGCGTCCGACGTTGAAGGTTTCCCAGTTGAGGATCGCCTTGTCGGCGGTCTGCTCGATGGTCACCGTGGTCTTGCCACCGGACTGGCTCTGGGTCGGGCCCTTGGCGTTGGTCCAGCCCTGGGTCAGGCTGTTGTCCACCTGCAAGCCGCCCTTGCCGAGGCCGTCGGGAATCGTCGAGACCTGGCCGAGCGCCGCTTGCCGGCCAGCGGCCTGGGCGGCCTGCTGAGCCGCAATCGCCGCGACACTGTTGTTGAGCGTGCTGATGGAACGTGACAACTGCTGGTTCGCCCGCGCCTGCTGATTCAACGACGGAATCCCCGGCACCTGCGCCCCGTTGAGGCGGGCCGCTGTCGCCGCCTGGGAGGCACCCTTGTCGGCAAACCAGCCGGAGCTGAACGCTGTCGCCGCGTGGGCGCTGCCTGCCACCATGAACAAGGCAATCGCCTGGGCCAGGGGTTTGAGGCGCAGGATCGTCTGGCCGCCAGGGCCTTGGGCATTCAGGTTGACCGGTGGTTTGCAGCGGACCATCAGGAAGCTTCCTTCTTTGTTTTTGCCCATAGGGAACTGGCGACGTGCGTCACGTATGGGAGTTAGGCGGTTGGCGAGGGGCGGGACTGAACTTCTGTCATGGAAAGTTCATGTAAGGCTGATAGCCGAGCCGCAAACGCAAAAATCAGCAACGGCACAGGCCGTTGCTGATCGGGTGTTGCCGGTCGGTAAAAGCGTGGGTTACAGCGGACGACCGATGGCGTTGCAGACATCAGACTTGCCGATGCTCAGCGCGCTGGTTGCGGTAACGAAGTTGCTGGTGATCGCGGCTTTCCAGGCAGCTGGCAGTGGCACGAAGCGGTTGGCCTTGATCGCGTTGTCGTTGCTGTTCAAGGCGCTGGCACCGAAGTGACGGGTGAAGAATGCACGCACTTGCGAGGTCTGGGTGGCGTCGGCGTAGCACTGGCTGAAGATCAGGTTGGTGAAGCCCAGGATCGGATAACCGCTGCTTGGGTAAGGCACGACGCTTGGGTCGTTGGCATCGGCGGCGGCAGCAAACACCGGTACCCAGGCGTTCTGGTTGGCGACGTTGGCAGCAGCCGGTACGGGCACAGCAGCGATGGCGGCGGAAACGTTATCAGGGGCTGGAGAAACACCGGCGACCTTGGCCACTTTGGTGGCGTCATCCAGGCCAGCCAAGGTAGGCGCGGCATAGTCCGGGCTCATGTAGGTGATGCGACCATCACCGGCGTTCAGCGCGGTCATCACGCCTTGGCTGGTGACGGCAGGCACGGCGCCTGGTGGCACGCCGAAGCTGTCCGCGAAGTTGGTGGTGACCACAAATTTCTTGGACTCATTGACGCACTTGGCCGCCAGGAAACGGGTGAACAGCTCGGTGGTGCCACTGGCTTCGTTACGGTAAACCACCACGATATTACCGGTGCGACCGGTAGCCGGGAGTTGGTTCCAGGTGGTGATGCGGCCCGAGAACACGCCGCACAGTTGATCAACGCTCAGGTCAACTGCGTTGGTACCGGCCTTGTTGAATGGAATGGCAACCGAAGTGGCGACCGAAGGCACTTGAATCAGCTTGCCCCAGGTCGCTTGTTTGGTGGAGGCGTAGGTGGACAGTTCAGTCGAGGTCAGCTTCGAGTCGCTGCCCGCCCAGTGAACGTTCTTGGTGCCGGTGCCGAACTGGCTGTAGTCGTTGTTCAGGAACGCCAGTTTGCCCTTGCCGCTGCCCACGCCGATGTACGGGGCGAAACCGGCGGTCAATACGCCGGAGGTCTGGTACAGCGGTTGTGGCAGGGTGGCGCCGCCGCCGTTGATGTCTGCCATGGCAGCCTGGGCCGAGCACAGTGCAGCGAGGGTCATGGATACCGCGAGAACGTTGCGCTTAAACATGAAGAAGCTCCTTTCGTCGTGTTTGTACGTTGGGGTAGATGACGCTATGGCTTCGGTCCCGGGCTGTGTTCCGGGGGGTACCCAGGGGTGAGGCCATGGGTATGAAATTTCGCAGCATCCGATGACAGCTAAAGGAAAAAACCTCGGGAGGAACGGCTTGATTTTTAAAAAGATTCTCGGGTGTTTTGGTCACACTTTTGAGCGGTTTGGGGGTGAGGTGACAGCGAGGTTTCAGCGCGGATTTCGAGTACCGGGCTGGAGGCGTTACGGGCCGTGTGGTGGGGTTGGGCAGATGACAGAATGAGGAACCCGAGGTTGGGACCCGCGTGTCGGGCGCGCGAAAATAGTCTTGAAGAAACGCGATTCAAATGTGGGAGCGGGCTTGCTCGCGAAAGCGGTGGATCAGGCGCGACATGTGTTGATTGACACACCGCTTTCGCGAGCAAGCCCGCTCCCACATTTTTGATCGTGTTTCGTCAGCAGTCAGGTCACCAGTTGGTTGATTTCGATGATCGGCAGCAGCACGGCCATGACGATGACCAACACCACGGCGCCCATCACCACGATCATCAAGGGTTCAAGCAACGCCGTCATGCCCATCGCCCGACGCTCGATATCCCGCGACAGGGTTTGCGCCGCGCGTTCGAGCATCGGCGGCAGCGAGCCGGTTTTTTCGCCGCTGGCGATCAGGTGGATCAGCACGGGCGGAAAGACCTTTTCCACCGCCAGCGCAGGAGCCAGGTTGACGCCCTCGCGCACCTTGGCGGTGGCATCTGTGACGCACTGGCTCAAGCGGTCGTTGGACAAGGTCTGGCGCGCCGCTTCCAGGGCGCGCAACAACGGCACGCCCGCCCCGCCGAGAATCGCCAGGGTCGAGGCAAACCGCGCGGTGTTGAGGCCCAGTACAAAACGCCCGATCAACGGCAGGCGCAACACCCGGCTGTGCCAGCTCAACCGCGCCACGGGGTTGCGCAGGTACAGGCGCCAGCTCCAGAAACCACCCACGATCCCGGCAAAACACAGCCAGCCCCAGGCGCGGATAAAGTCACTCGCATTGAGCATCGCCAACGTCAGCCCCGGCAGGTCCTGGCGAGCCTGGGAAAACGCACTGACCACCTGCGGCACCACGTAGCTGAGCAGGAAAATCACAATGCCGATGGACACCAGCCCCACCACGCCCGGGTAGATAAACGCCGTGAGGATCTTGCCCCGCAGGTTATTGCGCTCCTCGATGTAGTCGGCGAGGCGCTCCATGACCTGGGCCAGGTCGCCGGACTCCTCCCCCGCCGCGATCAGCGCCCGATAGATCGACGGAAAGTCCCGGGGCCGGGCGGCCAACGCATCGGCCAGGCGCATGCCGCTGCGCACATCGGCGCGCACCGCGCTCAAGGTCTGGGCGATGTGTTTTTTCTCGGCTTGCTCCACCGTGGCGCTCAACGCGGCCTCCAGTGGCAGGCTCGCACCGAGCAGGCTCGCCAGCTGGCGCGTGGCCCAGGCCAGGTCATTGTCCGAGAGCTTGGCGCTGAACCGGCTGCCACCGCCGGCACGCTCGTTGTTGTTCTCGACCTGCACCCGCAAGGCCGTCAGGCCACGGCTGCGCAGGTGGGCAAACGCGCCGCTCTGGCTGTCTGCCTCAAGGTGCCCGGACTCCAGCTTGCCGCTGGCGTCGGCGGCTTCGTAGCGGTATCGGTTCATCAGGCGTCCCGTGTTACGCGCAGGATTTCTTCGGGGGCGGTGGCGCCGCTGCGTACCCAGCGTTCGCCATCCTCACGCATGCTGAACATGCCGGCGCGGCGTGCGGCGGCCTTCAAGGCCTGCTCGCCGGCGCCCTGGTGGATCAGCCCGCGCAGCTCGTCGTCGATGCAGAACAATTCATGGATACCGGTACGCCCGCTGTAACCGATCTGGTTGCACTGCGCGCACCCGACCGGCCGCCAGGTGCCGGGCGCGGCCGGGTCTTCCTGCTTGCAGTACGGGCACAGCCGGCGCACCAGGCGCTGGGCCAATACGCCGAGCAGTGACGAGGCCAGCAGGAACGGTTCGACGCCCATGTCGATCAAGCGGTTGACCGCCGAGACGGCGTCGTTGGTGTGCAGGGTGGCGAGCACCAGATGGCCCGTGAGTGAGGCCTGGACGGCAATTTGTGCGGTCTCCAGGTCGCGGATTTCGCCGATCATGATGATGTCCGGATCCTGGCGCAGGATTGCCCGCAGGGCCAGGGCGAAGGTCATGTCGATCTTGGCGTTGACCTGGATCTGGCTGATGCCCGGCAGGTCGTATTCCACCGGGTCTTCGACGGTCAGGATATTGCTGGTGCTCGCATCCAGCCGGGCCAGGGCGGCGTAGAGGCTGGTGGTCTTGCCGCTGCCGGTGGGGCCGGTGACCAGCACGATGCCGTGGGGTTGGCGGATCAGGGTGTCGAGTTTGGCCAGGACGGCGGGGTCCATGCCGAGGGTTTCCAGCTGCAGGCGGCCGGCTTGTTTGTCCAGCAGGCGCATCACTACGCGCTCGCCATGGCCGGTGGGCACGGTGGAGACGCGGATATCGATGGGGCGACCGGCCACGCGCAGGGCGATGCGGCCGTCCTGGGGCAGGCGTTTTTCGGCGATATCGAGTTGGGCCATGATCTTGATGCGTGAGACCAGAGCGCCGTGCAGGGCCTTGCGCGGGGACACCACGTCACGCAGGGTGCCGTCGACGCGGTAGCGCACCACGGAGTGGGTTTCGTAGGGTTCGATGTGGATGTCGCTGGCTTCGTCGCGGGCGGCCTGGGTGAGCAAGGCGTTGATCATGCGGATCACCGGGGCGCCGTCCTGGGTGTCGAGCAGGTCGGTGATTTCGGGGATGTCTTGCATGAGGCGGTCGAGGTCGACTTCGTTTTCGGCGGCGCCCACGACGGCGGCGGCGCTGCCGGTGTCGGCGTAGGCAGTGGCCAGGAGGCCGTCCAGTTCGTCGTCGCGCACCTGGATCAGGTGGGTTTGGCCGAACTGGCGGTGGACTTCGCTGATGGACCAGCCGGGGGTCGAGGGGCAGATGGTCAGCGTCGGGCCCTGGGTTCCCGGGTGAAGGAGGATGCGTTGGGATTTGGCCCAGGCGTAGGGCAGGAGGCTCATGCTTTTGGGCTTCGTTTGGTTGAGTACATATCCATTCCTTCGGTTACGGCTTCGATTGGTTCCGCTCTTACAGCG
>NZ_JACAPY010000020.1:0-93266 GCF_013385455.1 Pseudomonas sp. G1002 | reverse complement strand
CCTGCGATGGCATCAACTGGGTCTGCCTGATGCACCGAGTTGTCTGCATCGCCGGCAAGCCAGCTCCTACAGAAAAGCAGCTCTGCTTTCGCTCTGGTTTTTGATCTGGCTTTTAACACTCAGGTCGGCTTTCAGGCCGCCGTGCTTTTGCTTTTGATTTTGATCTTGATCTGACTGCCCCNNAACGCAGGTATTGCGGAGCGGGTAAACCGGCAGGACGCCGGTTTAGCCGCGCCGGGCCATGGATGGCCCGTCGCGGCGGCCCGCGGAGTAATGCCGGAGTGAGGGAACGCCGAGCCTAGGCGAGGCGCCGACAGGCGGGGCAGAGCGCTTTGGTTACTTTGCCGCTTTTGCAAAGTGACTCGCTGTAAGAGCGAAACCATAAGTCGCCGTGACCTAAATAACGGATATGCCCCCAATCAATGCGCAATACACACCGACTTCAGCTCGGTATAAGCCTCAATCACCGCCCGCCCAAACTCCCGCCCCATCCCCGATTGCTTCACCCCGCCAAACGGCATCGCCGGGTCCAGCAACACATGCGCATTCACCCAAACCGTCCCCGCCTCGATCCGCGGCACCAGGTTCATCGCCTTACCCAGATCATTGGTCCAAAGACTGGCCGCCAACCCATACCGATTGTCATTGGCCAACTCAATCACCGCATCCTCATCATCAAACGCCATCACCCCCAACACCGGCCCAAACACCTCCTCCCGGGCCACCGCCATCCCATGATCGATATCCGCCAAAATCGTCGGCCGCACATAAAACCCCTCACCCGCAACCTCATCCCCACCGATCACCACCCGCGCCCCTTCAGCCCGGGCCTGCTCGATATGGCGCAGTACCCCTTGCTGCTGCTTGCGCGACACCAACGGATTAATCGCCGCCTCACCATCCATCCCCGCCCCCAACGGCATCACCGACACCGCAGCCGCCAACCCCTCGACAAACCGGTCATACACTGAACGATGCACATAAAAGCGCGAAGCCGCCGCACACACCTGCCCGTTGTTCAGCAACCCACCCAGGATCGCCCCCTGGATCGCCTTATCAATATCCGCATCCGCCAACACGATCATCGGATTCTTGCCCCCCAACTCCAGGGCAAACCGCGTCATGTTCTCCATGCACGCCACCCCCACGCTCTTGCCCACCGCAGTCGAACCGGTAAACGACACCTTGCTCACCAACGGATGAGCAGTCAGAACGCCCCCCACCGAGGCCCCGCCGCCGGTCACCACGTTGAACACCCCCGCCGGAATCCCCGCCTCCAGCGCCAGCTCCGCCAGGCGCATCGCCGTCAGCGGCGTTTCCATCGCCGGCTTGATGATCACCGTGCACCCGGTCGCCAGCGCCGGCATCAATTTCCAGGCCGCAATCAGCAGCGGGAAATTCCACGGCACGATGCCCACCACCACGCCCACCGGCTCGCGCTTGGTGAACGCAGTGAACCTGGCCCCCGGCGGCAAAGGGATGGACACGTCAAAGGTCTGCCCTTCGATCTTGGTCGCCCAGCCCGACATGTAGCGCATGAACTCCACCGCGGCGTTCAGATCCAGCCCCCGCGCCAGGTTGATCGACTTGCCCTGGCTCAGGGTTTCCAGCTGCGCCAGCTCCTCGGCATGGGTCTCAACCAACGCGGTGAAGTTCAGCAAAATCCGCTCACGGTCGGCCGGGCGCAATCCAGACCACACGCGGGACTTGAACGCCGCATGGGAAGACTGCACCGCCTGCTCCACCACGTGCAGCGGCGCGTCGAGGGTTTCGCACAGGGTTTGCCCGGTGGCCGGGTTGATCACCTTGATGTGTTCGCCCTCGGCAAATACCCACTGGCCATCGATAAAGCAGCCATGACGACGGTCCAGGAATGCAGCCACCTGCGGCAGGATTTCAACGTTGCTCATGATTCACCTGTATTCAATGTTGTTCTTTGAGAAAGCAGGCGACCGCTTGGCGATCGTCGGCCGAAGCCAGGCCCATGTAGGGCATGTAGGTGCCAGGCACAAACGCCTGGGGTTGGGTGATGAATTGCGCGATGGTCTCGGCTTGCCACTCGACGTTTTTGTCACGCATCGCCTGGGAGTAGCTGAAGCCCGCCAGGGAGCCGGATTTACGCCCGTAAACGCCTGCCAGGTTCGGCCCCATCATTGTCGCGCCGCCCTTCGCCACCGCATGGCACACGCTGCATTCGTTGGCGAAAACCTGGGCGCCACGGCTCTGGTCAGGGCTGCATTCAGCGGCGAATGCGCTGTGGGCCAGGACCAGCGACAGCAGGCCGGCCAGGGAAAATCTGTGTGCAGTGAACATAGAAAAACGACCTTGGAAATCATCGAAGTTGCCGACGATTGTCAGGGCTCAAGGTCGCTCGGGTTTTGCCCTGCGTGCCAGTCGTATTGGCCGGGCTGCCAAACCGTGGATTCTGGCAAGCACAGTCAAGTCTTTGGCAACCAGACAAAAGGCACGTCACTTCGCCAGCATTAGTATCGCGGCAGACCCCAACCCTGTGGTCATGAACAAGAATGGATGCCACACCATGCTCAAGTCCCCCTTGCTTCGTCTCTCGACCCTCGCGCTGATGATCGGTGCCAACCCGGCCGGCGCTTATGAGCTGTACGCCGATGACAGCAGTCATCTGAACGCCACGCTGGAAGCGGTATTCGGTGCCTTCCACAGCCAGCAGAACTACAGTCAATCCGGCCGCCTGGCCAAGGGCTCCTCGTCCTGGCGCGAGGGCTACGTGAAGTACGGCCTGAGCTTCGACAAAAGCTTCAGCGGCGCCGGCACCACCTACGGTGCGGCCAACCTGCTGAGTTCCGGCACCTGGGGCGACGGCGATGCCGCAGGTTTCAGCGACGGTTCGGAGCGCACCACAAAATTCGAAGACGCCTACCTCGGCTGGCGCTCGGGCAAGTTGTTTGAGGCCTTGGGCGAGAATGGCGTGGACCTGTCCTTCGGCCGCCAGAACATCGTGGTCGGCGACGGTTTCCTGATTGACGGCGACGCGCTGAACTTCGGCAAGGGCGTGGCCGATGGCGACCTCAATCGCGGCGGCGGCTACTACGTCGCCGCCCGCAAGGCATTCGACGAAACCGCCGTGTTGCGCCTGGGCGGCAAGGACGGCTGGCGCAGCGACCTGATGTGGCTCAAGTCCGATAACCGTGCCCAGGCCAAGACCGAGATGTACGTCGCCACCCTCGAACACGTGGCCGCCGAAGGCACCGTGGGGCTGACGTACATCGACACCACCGACGTCGACAAGCAGTACGCCTCCCCCACGCAGCTGGAACGTGATGGCATGAAGACCTACAGCCTGCGGGCCACGGGCAATGCCGGGGTGACCAACCTGTTCCTGTCCGGCGAATACGCCTGGCAGGACAAGCCCCACACCGGCAACGAAGACGCCTGGTACCTGGAAGCTGGCTGGACCTTCTCCGACGTGACCTGGACGCCGTATGTGAGCTACCGCTACAGCCGCTTCTCGGAAGGCTTCGACCCGCTGTTCTACGGTTTCAGCCGTGGCTACGGCACCTGGTTCCAGGGTGAAGTGGCGGGCAACTACGCCGGGCCGTTCAACAACAACTCACGCATCCAGAACGTCACGTTCAAGGTTTCGCCCCTGCAGAACCTCAACGTCGGCGCGGTGTTGTTCGACTTCAAGACCATCGACCGCAACCTCGGCAACAACGACGGCCACGAGCTGGACCTGTACGCCGAATGGCACGTCAACGACCACCTGACGGTGATGCCGCTGATCGGCCTGTACCAGCCGGACAAGAGCGCCGAGCAAGGCGGCACGCAGCTGGGCAACCACGATAAAAACCTCTACAGCCAAGTGGTGTTCGCCACTAACTTCTAAGCCCGGCCGGGGCGGTGGCGCCGCCATCGCCCCGCCTGGCCAAGGCCTTCGCAATGCACAAGAAATTCCTCACGATCCAGAGCAAGATCGCCCTGCTCGCCGGCCTCTGCCTGTTATTGGTAGTCAGCCTGCTGATGAGCCTGTCGCTGTACCAGACCCACCAGAGCAGCCAGCACGTGGCCCAGGCCAGCAGCGACATGCTCGCTGCCGCCGCCAAGGAACACATGCAGGCCCTGGGGCAAGTTCAGGCCATGCAGGTGCAACGCACCTTCATGCAAACCCATGAATACGGCCAGGGCTTGTCGCGTTATGTGCTGTACCTGCGGCAACTGCAACAACAGGGCAAACTGACCCGCCCAGAGTTGCGCCAGGAGCTGAATACCCAGCTGCGCCAGGCCCTGGTCGACAAGCCCGACCTGCTCGGGATTTACGTCATTTTCGAAGCCAATGCCCTGGACGGTGACGATGCCCAGTTCGTCGACCAGGCCGCCGTCGGCAGCAACGAGGCCGGGCGCTTCGCCCAATACTGGGTGCAGGCCACCCCGGGTGAACTGACAGCGGTAGTCGGCGACGAAGCGCTGCTGGCCAATACCTCGCCCGGCCCCAGCGGCGCGCCGTACAACGCCTTCTACACCTGCGCCCGCGACACCGCCAGGGCCTGTGTGCTGGAGCCGTATTTCGACGAGGCTTCCGGCAGCCGCAAGCTGGTGACCAGCATTGCGTTCCCGCTGATGGAGCACGGCAAGGTGATCGCGGTGATTGGCCTGGACATCAACCTGGCGGCCTTGCAACAGGCCAGCCATACCAGCGCCGGGCAACTGTTCGACGGCCACGGGCAAGTCAGCATCGTCAGCCCCAAAGGCGTGATTTCCGCCTACAGCGAGGACGCCAGCCGCCTCGGGCAGCCGATCAGCGAAGTCATGCACGATGGCGCCCAGGTACTGGACGCGTTGCGCCAGGGGCAACCGCAAACCTTTGTCGATCAACAGCAAATCAAGCTACTCGAACCGCTGGCACCGATTGCCGGTGCCGCACCGTGGGGCGTTCTGGTGGGCGTGCCGCAGTCGGTGCTGCTGGCGCCGGTCACTGCGCTGCAACAGCAACTCGATGCCCAAGGGGTGAAAAGCACCGCCCTGGAACTGCTGCTGGGTGGCGGCTCGGCCCTGCTCGGCCTGCTGTTGATCTGGTACGCCGCGCTGCGCATCACCCGGCCGCTGCAAACCCTGACCCGGGTGATGGAGGACATTTCCCGTGGCGAAGGCGACCTGACGCGGCGGCTGGAGGTGCAATCCCGGGACGAGATCGGCCAGTTGGCCAGCGCCTTCAACCGTTTTGTCGAACGCATCCACCAGTCGATCCGCGAAGTGTCTTCAGCGGGGCTCGGGGTCAACCAGGTGGTCAAGCGGGTGCTGCTGGCCTCGAATTCCTCGCTGAACAACTTCGATGAACAGGCGACCCGCACCAACAGTGTCGCGGCGGCGATCAACGAACTGGGCGCCGCCGCCCAGGAAATCGCCCGTAATGCCTCCGATGCTTCGCAGCAAGCCTCCGACGCCCGGCAACAGGCTGAGGACGGGCGCCAGGTGGTGGAGCGCACGATTGCCGTGATGAATGAACTGTCGGGCAAGATCAGCGCCTCGTGCGTGCACATCGATGCGCTGAATCACAAGACGGTGAACATCGGGCAAATCCTGGAGGTGATCAAGGGCATCTCCCAGCAGACCAATCTGCTGGCACTGAACGCCGCCATTGAAGCGGCCCGGGCCGGTGAGGCCGGGCGCGGGTTTGCGGTGGTGGCCGATGAGGTGCGCAGCCTGGCCTATCGCACCCAGGAGTCGGCGCTGGAGATTCAGCAGATGATCGAAGAGCTGCAGGTGGGCGCACGGGAATCCGTCAGCACCATGACCGAGAGCCAGCAGCACAGCGAGGAAAGCGTGAGCATCGCCAACCTGGCGGGTACGCGGCTGGCCAGCGTGACGCAGAGGATTGGTGAGATTGATAACGTCAACCAGTCGGTAGCGGCGGCGACCGAGGAACAGACGTCGGTGGTGGAAGCGCTGAATGTGGACATTACCGAGATCAATATGCTGAACCAGGCCGGGGTGGAAAACCTGCAGTCGACGCTGCAGGCCTGTACCGAGCTTGAGCGTGAAGCGGAACGCTTGAATCAGCTGGTGGGCAGCTTTCGCATCTGACCAACAACTACCCCGCAGGCCCCATGTGGGAGCGGGCTTGCTCGCGAAGACAGAGTGTCAGCCAATGAATAGGTTCTGATACACCGCCTTCGCGAGCAAGCCCGCTCCCACATTTGATCCCCTGCATCTTCAGCAATGGGCGCCAGCATGCTCAATCCGGTGAAACAGCCGGTTGAAGTACACCAGGCTGTCGCCCTGCCCCCGCACCCCAACCCGCGACAATTCCACGAACATCACCGAATGCGACCCTACCTCCTTGCACTCACTGATACGCCCTTCCAGCTGCACCAGCGCATCCCGCAGCACCGGCACCCCCGCCTCGCCTCCGTCCCACAGGTCCCAGGCAAACCGCTCCGCCATGGGCACCTGGGTCATCCCGGCAAAGTGCCGCGCCAGCTCTTCCTGCTCCCCGCACAGCACGTTCACGCACAGCTGCCCATTGGTACGGAACACATCATGGGTCGCACTCCCGCGGTTCACGCACACCAACACCGTGGGTGGCGAATCCGTCACCGAGCACACCGCACTCGCCGTGATCCCGCAACGCCCGCCCGGGCCGTTGGTGGTGATGATGTTCACCGCGGCCGGCAGTTGCGCCATGGCGTTGCGAAAGTCGATTTGCTGCTGGCTCAGGTCGGCCATGTCGGTGCCCCTTTACGGTCCGTGGGTGATGCCACAACACTAAGACGCCCCGTGCGGCGCGACCATTCAGACGATCCCCATGCCGACTAGGTGGTTTCTTTATCGTCAGGGCCGTTCACACTGGGTATTCTGCTGGCAAGGCTCCACAGATGAGCCAATGTCCGCCGCAGCGTGCCCGCGTGCGAAAACAATAATTAGAAATTCTCGTGGCAGTCCCTGATGGAAATTCGCACACCGATTGTTTACATCGTTGATGACGACAAAGACCTGCGTACCTCGCTGGCCTGGCTGCTGGAGTCGGTCAGCGTAAAGGCCCAATGTTTCGCCGGGGCCGAAGAGTTCCTTGCGCATTACGACCCGCGCCAGCCCGCCTGCCTGGTGCTGGACGTGCGCATGCCGCAGACCAGCGGCTTCCAGTTGCAGGAGATCCTCAACCGGCGCGGCAGCACCTTGCCGACCATCTTCGTGTCGGCCCACGGCGACATACCGATGTCGGTCACCGCAATGAAAAACGGCGCGCTGGATTTCGTCGAGAAGCCCTACAACCCGCAACAGATGATCGACCGCATCCAGGCCGCGCTGAAGACCGCTGTACAGGCCCAGGCCGACCAGGAACAGCGCGAGCACCTGCAAGGCAAGCTGGCGCTGCTGACGAGTCGGGAGCGAGAAGTGTTGATGCTGGTGGTGGACGGCAAGGCGAGCAAGGTGATTGCCCGCGAGCTGAACATCAGCGTGAAGACCGTTGACGTGCACCGCACCAAGATCAAGGAAAAGATGGGCGTGACCAGCATCGCCATGCTGGTCCGCGAGGTGCTGTATCCCTAGGGCGCGATGATTGAATGTGGGAGCTGTCGAGCCTTGGCGAGGCTGCGATGGGGTCGCGGCGGTGTACCTGTCAGACCGAGTGGCCTGCATCGCGGGCAAGCCCGGCTCCCACAGGAAAATGCATTCCAGGTTCGGGAGCGGCACCATCAATGATGGCTATAGCGCTTGCGGTACTCGCCCGGTGACACGCCAAAGCGCGACTTGAACGCCGATGAGAAGTAGCTGGAGTCGGAGAAGCCCCAGGCATAACAGAGTGCCGACAGCTTCTGCTCCGCCGGCGAATGGCGCAGGGTTTCGGCGCAGAAATCCAGGCGTCGGTGCTTGATGTATTGCGCCACCACCAGCCCGCGTTTGGAAAACATCCGGTACAGCCCGCGCACCGACACCCCGACTTCCCGGGCGATCAGCTCGGGGCAGAGTTCTTCGGCGCCGATGTGCGCATCGATGTAGGCGATGGTCTTGCGAAACTGCCGTTCCTGGGTGTCCACGCCGTTGTCCCGGGCGCTGATCCCCGGCAGCAGCAGGCTGACCAATGCATCCAGCACGGCTTCGCTTTCCTGCATGCCCAGGTCGTTTTGCTGGCGGGTGTCGAGCACCATCTGGCTGGCCATCAGCGCCAACGGCGTGCGCGCCGAGATCCGCGTCGCGCAGTTGACCGCCGTGAAGTGCGAACCGCGCTCCACCACCTGGCGCGGCAGGATCAGCGACAATTGCCGGGAGTTGTCGTGGTAGGTCATGTCACTGGGGCGGCAGGCGTCGATCAGGGCGATGTCACCGCAGCCCAGTTGCGCACGGTTGTCGCCCTGTTCCAGCTGTGCGCTGCCCTGCAACTGGAACACCGCGTAGTAGTGCCCTTCATTGCCCGTACTGACTTCCTTGCTGCTGCGATACAGATGCACCTGGGCCATATCGACCACGCTGAGCTTGATCGCGCCGCTGCGAAACTCGCTCAACTCCCCATAAAACCCCGCGCCCAGGGCCCTGGCATCGAAGCGTCCACAGGCCTGGTTAACCTGCTGTAACCAACGCTCGAACGATTCGTTACGTTGCACCGTTGAACTCATCATGACCGCAAGGCCTCACATTTTTTATTTTTTTGGTCCCAGCAATCTTACGGGTAGCGCCGATCAAATATCCAATACCAGACGAGCGGATACCGCCCGGGAAACACACGCACAAATCTGCCGGTTGGCGGCCTTCTCCTTGGTCGACAGGCAATTGTCACGGTGCTCGGGCACGCCTTCCAGCACCTCGACAATGCAGGTGCCGCAGAGGCCTTCGCGGCACTCGGTGTCGATGTCGCAACCGTGGGCCTGCAATACGTCCACCAGGCTGGTATTCGCCGGTACTTGCAGCACCACGCCGGAGCTGGCCAGCTCCACCTCGAAACCACCGCTGGGCCCGACATTCACCGCTGGGTCGGCCTGGAAGTGCTCCAGGTGGATCGCTTCCTCGGGACGGCTGCGGGCCGCCACTTCCACCACCTTGTGCATGAACGGCGCGGGGCCGCAGGTGTAGACGTGGGCAGCCGCGCCCGCCTGGTCCAGGCAGGCGCTCAAGGCCGCATCCAGCGCGCCCGGCTCGACGCCATAGTGAAACTGCACATGCTCGCCGAATGTATCGGCCAACAGCTGGGTAAACGCCGCGTACTGCGCCGAACGTGCAAAATAGTGCAGGCGCCACGGCTGGCCGCTGTCGGCCAGTCGATAGGCCATGCTCAACAGCGGCGTCACCCCGATACCGGCGGCAAACAGCGCATGGGCCGGCGCCTCCGGGTCGAGGCGGAACAGGTTGCGCGGCGCGCCCATCTCCAGTTCCATGCCCTCCCGCACCTGCTCATGCAGGGCCAGGGAGCCGCCACGGGATTGCGCCTCTTTCTTCACCGCCACCAGGTACGCGCGGCCATCGTGGGGCGGGCTGCACAGCGAATACTGGCGGGTGACGCCGGTTGGCCCGGTAAGGTCCACATGGGCCCCGGGCTCATAACTGTCGAGGGGCTGGCCGTCACTGCGCACGAGGCGAAAGGAACGGATATCCAGCGCTTCATCGACGATGCGTTCGATCTTCACCTTCATCATTGCAGCACCTGAATCCTGTTGTTTCGGTTGAACGCTAACCTGTGGCGAGGGAGCTTGCTCCCGCTGGACTGCGCAGCAGGCCCACTCTCTTCGGCGATGACTAGCGCATGAACAGCCCGCCGTTGATGTCCCAGCACGCGCCCGTGATCGAGGCGGCGTGGTCGGCGATCAACAGCAGCACAGTGTCGGCGATGGTGTGCGGGTCGCCGAGGGTGCCCGTCGGGATAATCTTGAGGATCTGCTCCAGGCGCTCCGGCGCCACGGTTTCGCGCACTACCGGCAAATCAAGCGGGCCTGGCGAAATGCTGTTGACCGTCACGCCCCGGGGCGCCAGTTCACGGGCGAAGACCTTGGTCAGCGTAGCCACGCCGCCCTTGGCTGCGGCGTAATGCGCGCCAGTGGCAGTTCCGCCGTTTTGCCCGGCGAGGGAGGCGATATTGACGATGCGGCCGAACCCTCGTTCGGCGAAATGCGCACCAAACACCTGGCAGGCCACGAACGTGCCCCGCAGGTTGATCGCCATCGATTCGTCGAATTCCTCGGGTGTGATGTCCATCAGCGCCGCAACTTTCGACACCCCGGCGTTGTTCACCAGGATATCGGTGCCGCCCCAGCGCTCGCTGAGCAGGTCCCGGGCGCGAATAAAATCGGCCTTGTTGCGCACATCCAGCTCGATGGCGACGGCGGTTTCGCCGCGGTTGTCGAGTTCAGAGGCCAGGCGCTGCACGCCGTCCAGGTGCACATCCGCCAGGCCCACGCGGTAGCCTGCGGCGTGCAGGCGCCGGGCGATGCATTCGCCGAGGCCACGGGAGGCGCCGGTTACAAGCGCGATTCGGTTCATCAGGATGTCCTCATCTCAACTGTGGGAGCGGGCTTGCTCGCGAATGCGGTGTGTCAGTCAATGCATGTGGCGACTGATCCACCGCATTCGCGAGCAAGCCCGCTCCCACATTGGTTTTGTGTCGTTGTTTGAATCGTGCTTACAACAGAAAGCCGAGCGCACTCAGGCTGTCGGTGGAATTGATCAGCCGCACCACCTTGCGCTCCAGGGTCGCGACCCCGGCGCTGAACCGGATGCGGTAATTCAGGTCGGCCACGAACGGCGTGTGCACCCCGCGCTTGTAGGCATAGAGCAGCTGCGCACAGTTAACCTCCACCACCTCGCCCGCCGCTTCCACCAGGGTGAATCGCGAGACACTGCGCACGGTTTTCGCCGCATCCACCGCTGACGGTGAATACCCCGCCGTCAGCCGTTCGATGCGCAGGTCACGCATGCGCGCATCGTCATAGGCGTAGTTGAGGTTGGCTTCAAAATCCTCGGTGTCCGGGTCGATCGGCACGACGTAGCGCCCGCTCTCGCTCCACAACGCGGCCCATTGCACGTAGTCCTTGTGGTCCAGCAGTTCGGCTTCACGCCAGATGAATTCGATGGCCTGGGCCAGCGGTGCGGTAAAACCAGTCAGGGTGTTCATTGGCTCATCATCCTTTTCCACATGTCATAGGCCCCGCGCATGCCGCCTTCATCAGTGGCGTGGGATACCTTGTCGCCGTTGTCGGCCAGCACTTCGCGGTTCAGGCCACGGTTGACCAGGATCGGTGCGTCCACGCCGGCATACGAGCCGCGTTGCACCCGGTCCCAGGCTTCGGCGTCGTCGGGGCTACCAAAGCCGAACGGGCCCTGGAAGTGTTCGTGGATGCGCAGGCGCTCGCGGTTGGCAACCTGTGGGCCGCCCTCCATGCCCAGGGCGACGTGGCGGATTTCGGTCTCGGTGACCGACACCGGGCGCAGCACCCGGAAGAACGACATCGACATGGCGACATTGGGAAACAGGTTGAGGTTGAACCCGGCGCCGTGCAGCGAGCGCACGATGCGTCGCACCTGGGCCGGCTCCATGGTTTTCGACAGTTCTTCGGTGACGTGGGCGAAACGCTCCTGCAACTGCTCGGTACCGTCGTCGTGGTCCAGGTCGACATGCTCGGGCACCATCACCATCACACTGTGGCCATTGCCCAGGGAATGGGTGACGGCCTGCTCGTCGGTCATGAACGAGAGCATTTCCGAGGTCTCGGCGTCCACCGACGACATGAACGACTTGTGCACGATCGGGAAGTGGTAGCCGTCGGTGGTGTTTTCCAGCTGGATCTTCCAGTTGCCCTTGAAGCTGAACTTGTGTTCGCCCTGGGTCTTGATCGGGTAGCCGGCGCCCTGCTTCATGAACAGGTCCATCCAGTGTTTGGCGCCGCCGAGAAAGTCGGCCAACGGTTCGATATCGTCGTTGTAGCTGGCGAATACCATCCCGGCGTAGCTGTCCACCCGCAGGCTGGTCAGGGGTAACTCGGACTTTTCCAGGATGCCTTCGTAGCCGTCCGGGTAAGGCAGCGCCCGCAGCTTGCCGTCCAAACCATAGGACCAGCTGTGATACGGGCAGGTGAAGCCGGTGGCGTTGCCCTTGTGCTTCTCGCAAACCGTGGCGCCACGGTGGCGGCAGCGGTTTTCCAGCACGTTGATCGCGCCTTTCTTGTCGCGCACCACAATCACCGGGCGCCGGCCAATGGTCGCGGTCTTGAAGTCGCCGCTGTTGCGCACTTCGCTTTCATGGGCGACCCAGACCCAGGTGCGGTAGAAGATCTTTTCCAGTTCGGCCTCGAACAGCGCCGGGTCGTTGTACAGCGAGACGTCGACGCGATCGTGCTTGACCAACTCGTCGAGGCTTTTCGATTTGGCAATCAGCCGGTATTCATGGGTACTCATGGAGCCCTCCTCAAGGCGTTGTTCTTATTGGCGAGCCGTGATGCTCTGCTGCAGTTGTGCGCCGAGGGCACACACCCATTCGTCCTGGCCCTTACGGCCGACAATCTGTAGCCCCACCTTCAGCCCGCTGTCGGCCAGGGTCACCGGCACCGTCAACGCCGGGTGGCCGCTGAGGTTGAATGGCCGCACCAATGGCGTCATGCGGGCCACGGCCTGGCTGCCGTTGCGGGCTTCGGCCAGGGTCGGCGGCAGGTCTGGCATCGTCGGCAGCAGCAACACGGAGAATTCTTCGAGCGCGGCGTCCACCTGATGACTGAAGCGGGTGCGCACGACTTCGGCTTCGGCCAAATCAGCAGCGCTGGTGCGGCTGGCAGCCAACAAGCGTTGTTCGACATCCGCACCGATCAGGCCCTTGCCGGTGAGGTGACCGAAGGCTGCCCAGTTTTCGACGTTAATCACCGTAAGGCCGGCGCCGAACGCCGTGTCAAAGTCGTCCAGATGCAGACGCTGCTGACGCCAGCCGGCCGCGTCGACGGCAGCCATCAGGCTCGCCTTCAGCCATGGCTCACAGGCCACATCCAGAAAGCCCACCGGCACGCTGCCGGGCGGCGCCGCCTGTGCCTGGAAACCCGGGCAAATCACCTGCATCGCGGCAATCAGGTCCTGCATGTTCGCGGCAAACGGCCCGACGCAATCGAGGCTGGATACCGCCGGTTGCGCGCCAATGCGGCTGACTCGGCCATAGGTCGGTTTCAACCCGGCAATCCCGCAGCACGCCGCCGGCACCCGCACCGAGCCGCCGGTGTCGGTACCAATGGCGATATCCGCCAGGCCCGCCGCAACCGCCGCGGCCGAACCGCTGGAGGAGCCGCCCGGCACGCGGTCTGGCGCCTGGGGATTGACGGGCGTACCGCTCCAGTCGTTGACGCCGGTGACGCCAAATGCCAATTCATGCAGGCTGGTCTTGCCGACGATCTGCCAGCCGGCATCCAGGACCGCCTGCACCACGTGCGCATGCCGCGTCGCCGGCGGAGCATCGGCAAAGGCACGACTGCCCGAGCGGGTCGGATACCCGGCGATGTCGATGGAATCCTTGATGGCCACGCGTCGGCCGCTGCCACCGAGTAAAAATTCGCTGACGAAGGTACTCATGGGTTCACCCCCAACATGCTATTGAACAGGCGCTGCGTACGGAAATGCGCGATCAGCCAGGTGCCGTCGACACGGCGAAAATCGATGGTCAGCCGCGTGCCGAACAACTCGCTGCGCTGGTCGGCGTAGGTGGAAATCTGTTGCATGATCCACTGCCCTGCAGCCGCGCTGCCGTCTACCTGGATCGACTCACTGGTGAGGTAATGCAGGTTCAGCGCAAAGTGTTCCGACGGTGGCAGGTAGCTGCCGACAAACGCCGCCACCGCGTCGCGCCCCCGATGCTGGCCGAAGGTCTGCGCGGTACTTGTGCCAATGCCTTCCCACACCGCATCCACGGTGAACAACTCGGCCAACTCGCGAACGTTGGTCGCCGCCCGGGGCACGTCGCACAGGTCCATGTAGCGCGCCATCAAGCGCCTTACCTGGCTCTCCCCTTCAAGGGTTTCAACACGCTGCAACAGGTCCATGGCTCACACCCTGGCCGCTTCGGGAATGGTCAGCGGGCGGCCGATCCGTGCTTCGACCTTGGCGTAGCGCCACAGGCTGTATTCACCCACCGGCGTGGTACGGAACAGGTTGCAGGCGTCGATCACCGACTGGTGGCAGTCGACGTCGGCCATGATGTAGACGGTCCACGGCGAGGTGGTCGACGGGCCGACCATCAAGCGGTCGTCATCCATCGCCCCCAGCACGTTGATGCCCGGCATGGCGCCGAGGTCGCCCATCATCTGGCTGAAGCCTTTCCACACGCTCAGGCCTTCGCCGGTAGGCAGGTCGAAAAAGTTCTGGGTGATGCCGATGCAGAAGACGACGCGCAGCGGTTCTTGAGTGGCTTGGGACATGGGTTGATCCTTGAAAGTCAGATGTAGCCAGGAAATGGAGGAACGCCGAGGAACACCGAGCCCGCGCCGTCGTACAGGCCTTCGCTGAGGAAGGCGTGCTGGGTCACCACCATGGCGTCGCGCAGGTAGCGTTGCAGCGGGTGGCGCAGGTAGATCGCGGTGGTGCCCGCCAGGCTGTAGGCGCTTTGCACCACGGCGGCGCCGGCCTGGGACACGTGAATGGCGGTCAGGCGCAGCAGGCTGGTTTGCTCGGCCGTGACCGGGTTGCCGGCGAGGATCGAGTTCCACACTTGTTCGGTGGCGCCGTAGAAAAAGCCCCGAGCGGCGCTCAGCCGGGCTTCGGCCTTGGCGATTTCGATGCGCACGTAGGCGCGGTCCGCCAGTTTCGGCGCGCCGGTGATGCCGCTGCCGCTGGCCATGGCGCTGATTTCATCGAGGGCCGCGCGGGCCAGGCCGAGGTTGACCACCGCCAGCACCTGGGCGGCGTAGGCAATCGAGGGATAACGAAACAGCGGCTCGTCGATGGTGGCGGCGCCGCCACGGATGAAGGTCCAGCGCTCGTCGATGTATTGGTCGGTAACTCGCAGGTCATGGCTGCCCGTGCCCTTGAGGCCGACCACGTCCCAGTTTTCGATGATTTCAACCTGGCCGGGCTTGAACACGGCAGTGCGTGGCTTGCCGCCCGCCGCACCGATGCCCACGCCCAGCAGGTCGGCGCCTTTGCAGCCGCTGGCAAACTTCCAGGTGCCGTTGACCTGCCAGCCGCCCTCGACGGTTTCCGCCGGCTGCAACGGGAACAGGCCACCGGCAAACACCAGATCGGGGCTGTCGGCATACAGTTCGGCGAGGGTTTCCTGGGGCAAGGCCGCAAGATAGACGCCGGCGCTGCCGAAGCTGGCGACCCAGCCGGCGGAGCCATCGGCTTCGGATATGCGCTCGATCATCTGCAAGAACGTTGCGGGGGCCAGGGCATCGCCGCCGAAACAACGGGGCGTGGCCGCCCGGTAGATGCCCACCTGCTTGAAGCGTTCGATCATGTCCCGTGGCACGTGGGAGCCGGCGTCGAACTCGTCGCGGCGCTGGCGCACTTCATCGAGCACCTGCTGGAACAGCGTGGGCTGCACGTCGGGTAAAGCGTCTGGTTGCACGAGGGCCGAACGCAGCATGGGCTTTCTCCGTTGTAGTTGTTATGGACGCCGTGTCGGGCGTTGATAGGTCCAGTGTAAAAAGCCCGACCACCGTCAACTATTGGGGCGTGCAGCCCACCGGCTAAAGAAATCCCCTAGTGCGCCCCCGATTACTTCTGAGCGTGCCCCCGGATGCAAACCGGTATAACTTGCCACCGTAGTCGTCCCCTCCACCGCCAAGGGCTACGCGATGTACCTACCCAATAACAATGATTTCCACACCCTGATCGAAGCCATGCCGATCTGCACCATCCTTCACGATGCGCAGAGCAAGGACATCCTCTGGGCCAACACCGCGGCGCTGTCGGCGCTGGGGTTTACCCTGGAAGAACTGATCCCGCTCAAGGCCCCGGACATGACCCGGGACGCACCGAAGTACAAGCGCTCCATCGGCCTGCGTTGGCTTGAGCGCGCGGCCCGCAGTGGCCAGCGCACCATCGAGTGGTGTTATCGCTCCAAGGCCGGGGTGGAGATTCTTTCGGAAGCGGTCGCGACGCTGGTGCACCTGGACGGGCGCGACGTGCTGATGGTGCAGTTCCGTGATATTTCCCGGGAAGACAAGGTGAAGCGGGACCTGATCCGCGCCGAGGAAGCCCGGCGTGTCAGTGAACAGCAGCTTGAATACCTGGCCCGATACAACGCCATGGGCGAGATGGCGGTGGCGATTGCTCATGAGTTGAGCCAGCCACTGGCGGCCACGCGCAATTTTATCGAGGGGGTTTTGATTCGTCTGGGCGATACCCACAGTGCCGACCAGGGGGTGAACTGGGGGCTGCAAAGTGCCGTGCGGCAGGTCGAGCATGCGTCAACGATCATCAAGAGTGTGCGTGATTATGTGGTCAAGCTGGAGCAGAGCGCGGAGTGGGTGGACCTCAATGAGTTGCTGCAGGAAACCCGATATTTCATCAGCCTGCGGGCCGAGCCGAGTCAGGTGCGGCTGGAGATCGTCCCGAGCGCGCAACCGCTGATGGTGCAGTGCGAGAGGGTGCTGATTGGGCAGGTGATTCTGAACCTGGCGTTCAATGCCATTGAAGAGATGAGTGAGCTGCCCGTGGAGCGTCGGGTGCTGCGGTTGCATGCCTGCCGGGATGGAAACGTGGCGCGGTTGAGTGTCGAGGATTGTGGGCGCGGGATTCAGGCCGTGGCGCGGGAGAAAATCTTTGACGGGTTCTTTTCGTCGAAGGTGGGTGGTAACGGGATTGGGCTGGCGTTGTGCAAGAACATCATTGGTCGGCATCAGGGGGATATCTGGGCGCAGAATCTGGAGCCGTGTGGGGCGGTGTTCAGTTTTTCGTTGCCTTTGATGGGGCCGTGAGATTGGGGCATTTGCGAAGCGGCTTTTCTGTAGGAGCCGGCTTGCCGGCGAAAAATGTGAGGTCGCCGCGTTTATTCAGGATGCCAACGTCATCGTTAACGACCATCGCCGGCAAGCCAGCGCCTACAGGGCTGTTCAAAAGTGAGCCGCTGCAAGAGCGGAACCCGTTTCTGCCATAACAAAAATAACGGATATACACCCTACCCCAAACCATTGGCACAGACACACAACCACTTGGCAGACACAACAATTCTTGCAATCGCCCCACAAGGCAGAATCCACTTGCAAGAATCTGCCAAAGCACCCGCGATTAGCAAAACACAATAATTCAGGGAGTGCCCCTAATGCGAAGCAACAGGATCAACGTACAGTCAGCGCTGGGTCTGGGCCTGCTTGTACTCGGCTTGAACAGCGCCCAGGCGGATTTACCGCCAGACACCATCGGCCAGACCACCCTGGCCTTTCCACCGGAAGCCCACCGCGCATTCGTGGTAGACGTCGAATTCGAAAGCTTCGTGGTCGGCCGCGTCACCGTGGTAGATCCCGACAAGAAGCGCGTCCTCGGCATGGTCCCCACCGGCTTCGCCGCGCCCTCGGCCCTGAGCCACGACCAGAAGACCCTGTACAGCGCCGACATCTACTATTCTCGCGGCACCCGGGGCGATCGCACCGATGTGCTCACCGCCTGGGACAGCTCCAGCCTGTCGCCCGCCTGGGAAGTGCTGATCCCGAACAAACGCGCCGAATCCCTGACCCAGCGCTATGGCCTGAAGACCAGCGGCGATGACCGCTTCGTCTACGTCTACAACTTCACACCCTCCACCTCGGTGACCGTGGTCGACACCCAGTCCCGCTCCGTCACCGCCGAAATCGCGATCCCGGGCTGCGTACTCAATTACCCGGTCGGCACTCGCCGCTTCGCCTCCCTGTGCGGTGACGGCAGCCTGCAAGTGGTGACGCTGAACGAGCAGGGCCAGGAAACCTCGCGCAACCGCACGCACTTCTTCGACCCCAACGCCGAGAAGCTCAACGAACGCGCGGTGAACGTGGGCGACACCTACTACTTCACCACCACCACCGGCACCATCCGCCCGGTAGATTTCTCCGGCGATGAGCCGAAAATCCTGCCGTCCTGGTCACTCACCACCGACGCGGAAAAGAAAACCGGCTGGGCCCCGGGTGGCTGGCAGTTGATGGCCGTGGCACCGAAACTCAACCGCATGTACGTGCTGATGCACGACAACCACGAGCCGATGAAGTGGGAAGACCCGAGCACCATCATCTGGGCCTACGACCTCAAGACCATGAAGAAGATAGCCACCCTGGAAGCCCCGACCCCGGTCTGGAGCATGCAGGCCACCGGCGACGACAAGCCCCTGTTGCTGGGCGCCGACGTCGAAGGCGGCTTGCAGATCTTCGACCTCAAGACCAACAAACTCACCGGTAGCATGGCCAAGGTAGCGAAGACCGCAACCCAGATCATGAGCTACTAAAGAGGTTCGGCCATGCATATCGACCCGATCTTCATCATTGCCAGCGCCCTCGCCATCGCGGTGTTGCTGGCCAGTGCCGCGACCCACAAGTTGCGCGCACCGGCACGCTTCGCCCGGCAACTGGCCGATTACCAGTTGCTGCCAGAGGCAGTGACTCGCCCCGCCGCCCGGGTAATCCCGGTGCTGGAACTGGTGATTGCCTTTGCCCTGCTGGTGCCGGCCAGCCGTTCCTGGGCCGCCCTCGGCGCCGCCGGCCTGATTGCGCTGTACGCCGCCGCCATTGGCATCAACCTGTGGCGCGGCCGCCGGGACATCGACTGCGGCTGCGCAGGCCCCGACCAGGCGCAGCCGTTGCGGCCAATCCTGCTGTTGCGCAACGGCGCACTGGTGGCCGTGGCCCTGCTGGCCAGCGTGCTGCCGATTGCCCGTGACCTGGGTTTTTTCGACGGCTTCGTCACCGTCGCCGCCAGCGCCGTCGCGCTGCTGATTTACGCCGCAGCCGATGGCCTGCTGGCGAACTCCCCTCTTCTGCTCAAACTGATTGGTAGGTGATCAATGGAAGGCCTTATTGTTTCCAACGTACTGCTGTGGGTACTGCTGCTGGCGCTGGCGTTTGCCGTGATGGGCCTGGTGCGCCAGATTGGTGTGCTGCACGGGCGCATCGCCCCGGCCGGCGCACTGATGGTCGACAAGGGCGTGGCGGTGAATGAGCCGGCCCCGCAAGTCACCGCTTCCGACCGTAAAGGCCGCCCGGTGAACTTCGGCTATGCCGGTGAGAAGAACCAGTTGCTGTTCTTCCTCTCGCCCACCTGCCCGATCTGCAAATCCCTGTTGCCGGCGATCAAGTCCATCGCCAGGGAACAGGCTGACCGACTCGACGTGGTGTTTATCAGCGACGGCGACATGGAAGCCCAGCACGCGCTGATCACCGAACACAAGCTGGACGACGTCACCTACGTGGTCGGCCCGGAAGTCGGCATGACCTACCAGATCGGCAAGCTGCCGTATGCCGCGCTGATCGACAAGAGCGGCACCTTGCGCGCCAAGGGCCTGGTCAATTCCCGCGAGCACCTGGACAGCCTGTTCGAAGTCGAACACCTGAAAAGCGCGACGCTGCAGGAATACCTCAACAGCCAGCCGCAGCCCCACGACCACAGCCACGGCCATAGCCACTGATTAAGGCAGGGAGACTCTCATGAAATTGCTGGATCTGTTATTCGAGCGCTCGACCCGTCGCCTGGCCGACACCACGTCGCGACGCAAACTGTTGGCCCGTATGGGTTCGCTGATGGTCGCAGGCGCCGCGTTGCCCCTGCTGCTGCCCCTGGACCGCACCAGCAAGGCGCTGGCTGCCGATAACCCGAAAGCCGGTGACCCGGGCGACCCGAACAGTTGCGACTACTGGCGCTACTGCTCCATCGACGGTTTCCTGTGCAGTTGCTGTGGCGGCTCGGTGACCTCCTGCCCACCGGGCACCGAGGCGTCCCAGGTGACCTGGATCGGCACCTGCCGCAACCCGGCGGATGGCAAGGACTACATCATTTCCTATAACGACTGCTGCGGTAAGCAAAGCTGCGCCCAGTGCGCGTGCACGCGTAACGACAGTGAGGAACCGGCATACCGGCCGTTCAACAACAACGATGTGAACTGGTGCCTGGCGGCCAAATCCCACATCTACCACTGCACGGTCTCGATCATTCGCGGCGTCGCGGTTTAACTCACCCTTGTGGCGAGGGAGTTTGCTCCCGTTGGAGTGCGAAGCGCTCCCAAAGATCTTGGGGCCGCAGCACAGCCCAACGGGAGCAAGCGCCCTCGCCACAGGTCAGTGCAAGAGGCTTGTCATGCGTACGTTGTTTTTGCTGAGCTTGATGTGTGTCTTCGCCACCCCGCTCGCCCAGGCTCGGGCCATTCCCAATCCAAACCAGAAGCACGCACCGGGCAATGAGTCGCCGCAAACGCCGATCGCCCAGGCCGGGTACAGCGTGGCGACCAACTATCAGCTGCAGTGTGCCGGCTGCCATCTGGGCAGCGGCATGGGCTCGGCGGCAAACGACACACCGAGGATGACCGGGTTTGTCGGCAACTTTCTGAAGGTGCCAGGCGGGCGGGAGTTTTTGGTACGGGTGCCGGGGATGTCGCAGTCGGCGCTGAACGATGGGCAACTGGCGGATTTGCTGAACTGGCTGATGCGCCCGGACGGGATGGCGGGCGAGAGTACGCCGGTGGATTACAAGCCCTATAGCGCCGAGGAAGTCACTGAATTGCGGCACAAAGCTATGCTCAATCTGCCGGGCACAAGGGCGGGGTTGATCAAGGAGATGCGGGCGCAAGGGATTGCGATTGAAGACGGAATGCCCAACTGAACGAAACGCGATCCAAATGTGGGAGCGGGCTTGCTCGCGAATGCGGTGTGTCAGTCACCCAATGCATCAACTGAACCACCGCATTCGCGAGCAAGCCCGCTCCCACATTTTTGATCGGCGTATCCCCTGATCAGGCGTGTTGTTTGCGGTACTCACCCGGCGCAATGCCGAACCGTGACTTGAACGCCGTCGAAAAATAACTCGAATCCGAAAACCCCCACGAGTACCCCAGCACCGAAAGCTTTTCCTCCACCCTGGATTGGCGCAGGGATTCAGCACACAAATCCAGCCGTCGGTTCTTGATGTACCGCGCCACCACCAGGCCCTTGCGGGCAAAGATCCGGTACAGCCCGCGCACCGACATCCCCACCTCCCGCGCCAGCCACTCGGGGCACAGCTCTTCGGAGCGAATGTGCTGGTCAATGCACTCCAGCGTCTTGCGGAACACTCGCTCATGGGCGTCGCTGCCCTCGCCCGCCTGGCTGATCGCCGGGCGCAGCAGGTTGATGATCGCCTCCAGCGTCGCCTCGCTTTCCTGCAAGGTCAGGTTGTCTTGCCGGGTGGCCTCCAGAATCAGCTGCCGGGACAGCATCGCCATCGGCGACGTCGCCTCGATCCGGTGCCCGCATTTGACCGGGTTGAAACGCAAGGTCTGCTCCACCAGGTACGACGGCAGGATCAACGACAACTGCCGCGAATTCTCGCTGTAGGTGAAGTCGCTGGGGTGCGCCGCATCGATCAGGGTAATGTCGCCGGCGCGCAACAGCGCCTTGCTGTCACCCTGGGCCATGCCGGCCGTGCCGTCGAGCTGGAACACGGCAAAGTACTTGCCGCCCTCGCCCGCCGCGATTTGGCTGGGGGTACGAAACAAGCGAGCCTGGCAGGCGTCGACAAAGCTGAGTTTCAGCGCGCCGCTCTGGTACTCGCGGATCTGCCCGGAAAAACCATCCCCCAGGATCTGCCCATCGAATGCGCCACAGATCTGATTGATCTGATGGATCCATTGGTCGAACCCATCACAGCGCTGTGCAATTGAAGACATCATGTTCAGGCCTCACGCAGGCTTATTTTTATTCTCTACGCCACATCACTCCACCCGTTCTCCTGAACAGCGTCGCTCCTTATTTCAGGCCTCCGAACCGCCGGTAAAAGCTTTCGCCAACGTCCGGCAACGGGCCGTCGGCAGTTTCCAGCGCGCTGTTCAGCCATTCCTCGGCCTTGGCGTAGATCAACCGGTAAATATTGCGGCACAACTGGCGGGCGGCGCGGCCTTCCCAATCGCCGGGAAGCAATTCATCGGGCAATTGCGGGTCGCGCAGCAGCAGTTTGCGGTACTCATGAATAAGCAGGACCCGTGCCAGGAAACAATCCGCAGGCTGTAGCTGTTCCTGCTCGCGAAGCGCTTGCCAGAGCGGTCGGAACAGTTGGATGAACTCGCTGTAATGGGCCGCCAGCTCCTCGATGTTCCAGCTCTCGCGCACCTGCACCCGCAGGGCCTTGGAGGCCAGTACATCCTGGGCGGTGGTTTCGAAGACGATGGTGTCTTCCTGGGCGCCGAGGTCGAGCAAGGTGGCGTTGACGTCGGCGCGGTCGCTGCGTGGGCAGGCCAGCACGGTCGGGGCAATCGCACCAAAACCTTGCCACTCAAGCTCTTCACGCACTTGTTTGCGCTTGTCCTGGGTCAACTGCGTGAGCATCACCAGGCACCATGAACCATCCCATGCCGGCACGCTGGAGCTGTAGACCCGCTTGAAGGCCTTGTCGAAACGCCGACGCCCGGCACCGGTCAGGCTGTAGTAGCTGCGGCGCCCGACTTTTTCGGCGGTCAGCCAGCCTTCCTTGGTCAGGCGGAAGATCGAGGTGCGGATCAGCCGTTCATTGATGCCGATGGGTTCGAGCAACTGGATCAGGCTGCCCAGCCACACCGTCCCGCCGTGGGGTTCGATGGCGTCCCCGTACAAGGTGATGATCAAGGAACTGGCGCGAATCGGCGTCTGCTCCTGGAAGCGGGTAATCAGTTGGTTCAGGGGTGTCAGTGACGACATGGGCGTACCGAGGCAAAAAGAGAAAATATACCGTTTTTAGCGGCGTCGGGATGCAGGCGATTCATCTGCCCTTGGGCCGCAGGCCGCTGTCGCTGATGCGTGGGCGATCAGCTTCCGGTGCGCTCAGGGGGGCGCATTCCTGCATCTGCTCCAGGCAACGCTGAGCCAGGCGCTGGTATTCACGGGTGCCGGTTTGTTTCCAGTGCACCTCTTCATCACTGAGGCTGCGCTTGACGCTGGCCGGCGTGCCCATCACCAACGACTGCTCAGGGCACTCGAAACCGGCCTTGACGAACGCCGCCGCCGAGACGAATGAGCGAGCGCCGATACGGGCGTTGTCCATCACCACCGCATTCATGCCCACCAGCGCATCGGTGCCGATCCGGCAACCGTGCAGCACGGCGCCGTGGCCGATATGGCCGTTGCGCTCGACCACCGTATCGCTGTCCGGGAAGCCGTGCATCACACAGGTGTCCTGCAGGTTGGCGCCTTCTTCGAGGACGATGCGCCCGAAGTCGCCGCGCAAACTCGCCAGCGGCCCTACATAGCAATGGGGGCCGATGATCACGTCGCCGATCAGTACCGCCGAGGGATGGACGTAGGCCGTGGGGTCGACCACCGGGGTCAGGCCGTCGAGGCTGTAGCAAGTCATGGGGATTCCTTTTATGGCGTATTCGCAAAGCGATGCCGATCTTTGCTTATTTTGTATCACATCATTTTTACAAGCACAAAGCCGAAAAAGCGTATCGCTTGAATCATGTGTCGCCGTGGCTTGATATGGTGCCGCTGATAATCAACGTAAAGCCAATAAAATAGGGGATTTATCAGGTATTTACCAACCAGCATAGGGAGCAGTTCATTTTCATCAAACTCAAAACAAGACACACCAAATCAATTTTATCGTTGCATTTATGTATCACGTTGAAGCTATACTCCGGCAAAACCGGCTGACCACGCCGATCCAATAATGAGCCGGCTGACCGCCGAGCGTGCACCGTGAGGGCCTCACGACCATGAACTTCGAACACATCCTGTTTTCCATCGAGGCCGGCGTCGCCCTGCTCAGCCTCAATCGCCCCGACCAGCTCAACAGCTTCAACACGCAGATGCACGGCGAAGTCCAGCAAGCGTTGAAGCAAGTCCAGGAAAACCCCGACGTGCGCGTGCTGCTGCTGACCGGTGAAGGCCGCGGCTTTTGCGCCGGGCAAGACCTCAGCGACCGCAACGTGGCACCCGGCAGCGCGGTGCCGGATCTGGGCGAATCCATCGAGAAGTTCTACAACCCGCTGATCCGCCAACTGCGCGACCTGCCTTTGCCGGTGATCTGCGCGGTCAACGGCGTGGCGGCCGGTGCCGGCGCGAACATCCCGCTGGCCTGCGACCTGGTGCTGGCAGCACGCTCGGCGAACTTCATCCAAGCCTTCTGCAAGATCGGCCTGATCCCCGATTCCGGCGGCACCTGGACCCTGCCGCGCCTGGTGGGCATGGCCCGCGCCAAGGCGCTGGCCCTGCTGGGCAACCGCCTGAGCGCCGAGCAGGCGGAGCAATGGGGCCTGATCTACCGCTGCGTGGACGACGCCGACTTGCGCAACGAAGCCCTGACCCTGGCCCGCCACCTGGCCACGCAACCGACCTACGGCCTGGCGCTGATCAAGCGCAGCCTGAACGCCAGCCTGAGCAACAGTTTTGACCAACAGCTGGAGCTGGAGCGCGACCTGCAACGCCAGGCCGGGCGCAGCGAGGATTACCGCGAAGGCGTCGCCGCCTTCATGGAAAAACGCAGCCCAAGCTTCAAGGGCCGCTGAAAGGAGCGCACCACATGACCAACCATGAAGCCATGAACCTGGCCAACCAGTGCGCCCAGGCCATGTTCAGCCGCGATGCCGCCAGCCAGGCCATGGGCATGCGCCTGCTCTCGGTGGCGCCGGGTTGCGCACGACTGGGCATGAGCGTGCGCGCCGACATGATCCAGGGCCACGGCACCTGCCACGGCGGCTACCTGTTTGCGCTGGCGGACTCGGCATTCGCCCTGGCCTGCAACAGCTACAACGACGCCACCGTGGCGCTCGGCTGCAGCATCGACTACATCGCCCCGGCCCACCTGGGCGACACCTTGAGTGCCGATTGCCGCGAGCAAAGCCGCTCGGGTCGCACCGGCAACTACGACGTCCGTATCGAAAACCAACTGGGCCAGCTGATTGCGCTGTTCCATGGCAAATCCTACAAAGTGCGCGGCACGGTGCTGGCGCAGGAGAATCCGAATGAATGACGCCTTGATCATCGACGCAGTCCGTACCCCGATCGGCCGCTACGCCGGCGCCTTGAGCAGCGTGCGCGCCGACGACCTCGGAGCGGTGCCGCTGCGCGAACTGCTGCGCCGCCACCCGCAAGTGGACTGGAGCAGCGTCGACGATGTGATCTACGGCTGCGCCAACCAGGCCGGCGAAGACAACCGCAACGTGGCGCGCATGTCGGCGCTGCTGGCCGGGCTGCCGGTGAGCGTGCCGGGCACCACCCTCAACCGTTTGTGCGGCTCGGGGCTGGACGCCATCGGCAGCGCGGCCCGGGCGATTCGCTGTGGAGAGGCCGGCTTGATGCTGGTAGGCGGCGTGGAGTCGATGTCCCGTGCGCCGCTGGTAATGGGCAAGGCCGAACAGGCGTTTTCCCGCGATGCGCAGCTATACGACACCACCATTGGCTGGCGCTTCGTCAACCCGCTGATGAAAAAGGCCTACGGGATCGACTCGATGCCGGAGACCGCTGAAAACGTCGCCGAGCAGTTCAATATCTCCCGTGCCGACCAGGACGCGTTTGCCCTGCGCAGCCAGCAACGTGCAGCCGCCGCCCAGGCCAGCGGGCGCCTGGCCAGGGAAATCGTCGCGGTGCAGATCCCCCAGCGCAAAGGCCCGGCCAAGGTGGTGGAACACGACGAACACCCCCGCGGCGACACCACCCTTGAGCAACTGCAGAAACTCGGCACGCCATTCCGCGAGGGTGGCAGCATCACCGCCGGCAATGCATCCGGAGTCAACGACGGCGCCTGCGCCCTGCTGCTGGCCAGCGCGGAAGTTGCCAAGCGTCACGGCCTGGTCGCCCGCGGCCGGGTGGTGGCGATGGCCACCGCCGGCGTGGAACCGCGCATCATGGGCATCGGCCCGGTGCCGGCGACCCGCAAGGTGCTGGAACTGGCCAACCTGAGCCTGGCGGACATGGACGTGATCGAGCTCAACGAAGCCTTCGCCGCCCAGGGCCTGGCGGTGCTGCGCGAGCTGGGCCTGGGGGACAACGACCCACGGGTGAACCCCAACGGCGGCGCCATCGCCCTCGGCCATCCACTGGGGATGAGCGGCGCACGGCTGGTAACTACCGCCCTGCATGAATTGGAGGAACGTGGTGGCCGCTACGCGCTGTGCACCATGTGCATCGGCGTGGGCCAAGGCATCGCGCTGATCATCGAGCGCCTGTCCGACTAAAGATTCGCGATTCCCGGGGAGCCTAGCGGTATCCTTGGGGCATGCACTCAAAGCCCACGGTGTGCGGTGGGCTGATACACAAAAATAATTCGAGTGAACTCATGAACATGCCTATTCCAAACGCCGTGCTTAACCCTGTGCTGGACCCGCTGGAAACCGCCAGCGTCGACGAACTGCGCGCCCATCAACTGGAGCGCCTGCGCTGGAGCCTGCGCCACGCCTACCAGAATGTGCCGCTGTACCGTCAGCGCTTCGACGCGCTGGGGGTGCACCCGGATGACATCAAGTCCCTGGACGACCTGGCCAGGTTCCCGTTCACCACCAAGGGCGACCTGCGGGACAGTTACCCCTACGGCATGTTTGCCGTGCCGATGAACGAGGTGGTGCGCCTGCATGCGTCCAGCGGCACCACCGGCAAGCCGACGGTAGTGGGTTACACCCAGAACGACATCGACACCTGGGCCAACGTGGTGGCCCGCTCGATCCGCGCGGCCGGTGGGCGACGTGGCGACAAGGTGCATATTTCCTATGGCTACGGGCTGTTCACCGGCGGCCTTGGTGCCCACTACGGCGCGGAACGCCTGGGTTGTACGGTGATTCCGATGTCCGGCGGGCAGACGGAAAAACAGGTGCAACTGATCAAGGATTTCCAGCCGGACATCATCATGGTCACGCCCTCGTACATGCTGAACATTGCCGATGAAATCGAGCGCCAGGGCATTGATCCACAGAAGCTGGCGTTGCGACTGGGGATCTTTGGGGCCGAGCCGTGGACTGCCGAGCTGCGCAGTGCAATCGAGGCGCGACTGGGGATTACGGCGCTGGATATTTACGGGCTGTCGGAAATCATGGGGCCTGGGGTGGCCATGGAGTGTGCGGAAACCAAGGATGGCCCGACCATTTGGGAGGATCACTTCTACCCGGAGATCATCGACCCGGTGACGGGTGAGGTGCTGCCGGACGGGCAGATGGGTGAACTGGTGTTTACCTCCTTGAGCAAGGAGGCGCTGCCGATGATTCGCTACCGCACCCGGGATTTGACGCGGTTGCTGCCGGGGACTGCGCGGCCGATGCGGCGGATCGACAAGATCACCGGGCGCAGTGATGACATGTTGATCATTCGCGGGGTTAATGTGTTTCCCACGCAGATCGAGGAGCAGGTGCTTAAAATAAAACAGCTTTCAGAGTGTTATGAGATACATCTGTATCGTAATGGCAACCTGGACAGTGTGGATGTGCATGTGGAGCTCAAGGCTGAGCATCAGCACCTCAATGATGAACAACAGAAAGCCGTCTCCAGCGAACTGAGCAGGCACATCAAGACGTATATCGGGATCAGCTCGCGCATCGTTTTGCAGCCGCTGCATTCGATCAAGCGGTCTGAGGGCAAGGCTTGCCATGTGATGGATCGTCGCCCTAAGGCATGACTGCTGCACCTTTTTGGCCCCGCATTTGCGGGGCTTTTTTTTGCTCGTTTTTTTGGGGTGGGGGTAGAGCACCAGCAAAATCAAAGGCGCACACGGTTCAAATGTGGGAGCGGGCCTGCTCGCGAAGGTCGTTAACGATGACGCGGGCATCCTGATTCAACGCGGCGCACTCAGGTTCTTCGCGAGCAAGCCCGCTCCCACATAAAGCGGCCCTGTTTTTTGCCTACTGGCCCTGCTTACCACGATGACCGGGAACCCTATGCCGCCGTTACCGTAGCGACAGATATCTGCTCCCTTCCCGCAAAGCGATACAAAATCAAATAACGACACCATATTTTGTGTTTGATATTAATTTCCGTATCGCTTATAAAGTCCTCCATGCCTACGACAAAACACAAGGCGGGAGACCCCCCATGTACGCACAGCTTGTAGAAACCGGAGTAAAGCGCATCAAGGACCTCTCCGAGATGTCCGACCAGGAACGCGCTTTCCAGGAAAAAATCGACGCCGAAATCAAGATCGAAGCCAAGAACTGGATGCCCGACGCCTACCGTCAAACCCTGATCCGCCAGATCTCCCAACACGCCCACTCGGAAATCGTCGGCATGCTGCCCGAGGGCAACTGGGTCACCCGCGCCCCCACCCTCAAACGCAAGCTGCAACTGATGGCCAAGATCCAGGACGAAGCCGGCCACGGCCTGTACCTCTACAGCGCCATGGAAACCCTGGGCGCCGACCGCGACGAAGAAATCGCCAAGCTCCACAGCGGCAAGGCCAAGTACTCCAGCATCTTCAACTACCCCACCCTGAACTGGGCCGACATGGGCGCAGTAGGCTGGCTGGTAGACGGCGCCGCCATCGTCAATCAGGTGGTACTGCAGCGCACCTCCTACGGCCCCTACTCCCGGGCCATGGTGCGCATCTGCAAGGAAGAAAGCTTTCACCAGCGCCAGGGCTACGAACTGCTGCTGACCATGATGCGCCAGGGCACCCAGGCGCAAAAAGACATGGTCCAGGACGCGATCAACCGCCTCTGGTGGCCATCGCTGATGATGTTCGGCCCCAGCGACGAACACTCCCCCAACAGCGCCCAGTCCATGGCCTGGAAAATCAAGCGCCAGAGCAACGACGAACTGCGCCAGCGCTTCATCGACCAGACCATCCCGCAGCTGGAGCTGCTGGGCTGCACCTGCCCCGACCCGGACCTGAAGTGGAACGCCGAACGCGGCCATTACGATTTCGGCGAGATCCAGTGGAGCGAGTTCTACGAAGTGCTCAAGGGCAACGGCCCGTGCAACCAGGAACGCGTCGCCACCCGCCGCAAGGCGATTGAAGACGGTGCCTGGGTACGCGAAGCCGCCGTCGCCCACGCCCGTAAAAAACAGAACAAGAACGCCGCCTGACCGGCCACCTGATGTGGAGTCACCGTTATGTCTGAATGGACCCTGTTTGAAGTCTTCGTGCGCAGCAAGCACGGCCTGAATCACAAGCATGTGGGCAGCGTGCATGCCGCCGACACCACCATGGCCATCGAAAACGCCCGGGAGCTGTACACCCGCCGCAGTGAAGGCGTGAGCCTGTGGGTAGTGCCTTCCGCGCTGATCACCGCCTCGTCGCCGGACGAGAAAGACCCGCTGTTCGACCCGGCCGATGACAAGGTCTACCGCCACGCCAGCTTCTACGAGTTGCCGGCCGAAGTCGGGCATATGTGAGGTCGACCATGAACCCTGAAACCGATCTGATCGAATACCTGCTGCGCCTCGGCGACAGCGCCCTGATCCAGGGCCAGCGCCTGTGCCAGTGGTGCGGCCATGCGCCGGCGCTGGAAGAAGAACTGGCACTGATGAACGTCGGCCTCGACCTGGTGGGCCAGGCGCGCAACTGGCTGGAATACGCCGCCGAGCTGCTGGACGACGGGCGCGACGCCGATCACCTGGCCTTCCGCCGGGATGAGCGGGCCTATCGCAACCTGCTGCTGGTGGAACAACCCAACGGCGACTACGCGGTGACCATCCTCAAGCAATTCCTGTATGACGCCTGGCACTTGCCGGTGTTGAGCGGCCTGGCCCAATCCAGCGACGAACGCATCGCCGGCATCGCGGCCAAGGCGGTGAAGGAAGTCACCTATCACCTGCGCCGCTCCGGCGAGTGGGTGGAGCGCCTGGGAGACGGCACCGAGGAAAGCCATAAACGCATGCTCGCGGCGATCCCCGAGCTGTGGCGGTTCACCGTGGAACTGACCGGCGCCGACGACAGTGAACAGCGCCTGCACGCCGCCGGCATTACGCCGGACGCCGCTCAGGTTGCCGCAGCGTGGCAGACCCAGGTCAGCGAAATCTTTACCAGCGCCACCCTGCCCCTGCCGCCTGCTGCGAGCTATTTCTACCTGGATGCACGCCGCGGTTTGCACAGCGAGCACTTGGGAATTTTGTTGGCGGAAATGCAGTTTTTGCCCCGAGCGTACCCCGATGCAACCTGGTGAGCTGATCGCCAGCGACCAGGGCGCACGCCCGGCGCAACCCACCGACCTGGCTGCCGCGTGGGCCACCCTGGCGCAGGTCATGGACCCGGAAGTGCCGGTGGTGAGCGTGGTCGACCTGGGCATAGTGCGCGACCTGGACTGGCAGGCCGGCCACTTGCATGTGGTGGTCACGCCGACCTACTCCGGCTGCCCCGCCACCGAAGTGATCGAGGGCGACATCCGCGATGCATTGGAGCTGGCAGGTTTCCGCGCGCCGCAACTGGAACGCAAGCTGACCCCGGCCTGGACCACCGACTGGATCACCAGCAGCGGCCGCGAACGCCTGCGGGCCTACGGCATCGCACCGCCCCAAGGCAGTAGCAGCAAACGCAGCCTGCTGGGAGAAAGCCCGGTGATTGCCTGCCCGCAATGCGGCAGCACCCACACCGAAGTGCTCAGCGAATTCGGCTCCACCGCCTGCAAGGCGCTGCACCGCTGCCGCGATTGCCTGGAACCGTTCGACTATTTCAAGTGCATCTGAGGGGCCAGCGGCCCGCTTGGTTGGAGAACAACAATGAGCAAATTTCACAGCCTGACCATCAAGGATGTGCGCAACGAGACCCGTGACGCGGTGTCCATCGCCTTCGAGATTCCGCAGCACTTGCAAGACAGCTTCCACTTCACCCAGGGCCAGCACCTGGTGATGCGCACCCAGCTGGATGGCGAGGAAGTGCGCCGTTCCTATTCGATCTGCACCGGGGTCAATGACGGCGAACTGCGCATCGCCATCAAGCGCGTGGCCGGTGGACGGTTCTCCGCTTTTGCCAATGAGCAGCTCAAGGCCGGGCACAGCCTGGAAGTGATGCCGCCCGCCGGGCATTTTCATGTGGACCTTGATCCGGCTCGCCACGGCCATTACCTGGCAGTGGCGGCCGGCAGCGGTATCACGCCGATCCTGTCGATCATCAAGACCACCCTGCAAACCGAGCCCCACAGCCGCGTGACGCTGCTGTACGGCAACCGTTCCAGCTCCGGTGCACTGTTTCGCGAACAGCTGGAAGACCTGAAGAACCGCTACCTGCAGCGCCTGAACCTGATCTTCGTGTTCAGCCGCGAGCAGCAGGATGTCGACCTTTACAACGGCCGCATTAATGCCGCGAAGTGCGAGCAACTGTTCTCCCGCTGGCTCGACGTGAAAGCCCTCGACGCGGCCTTTATCTGCGGCCCGCAGGAGATGACCGAGACCGTGCGCGACAGCCTCAAGGCCAAGGGCATGGCGCCGGAGCGCATCCATTTCGAACTGTTCGCCGCCGCCGGCAGCCAGCACAAGCGCGAGGCCCGCGAAGCGGCGCGGCAAGTGGATGCGGCGGTCAGCCAGATCACGGTGATCAGCGATGGCCGCGCCCTCGCCTTCGACCTGCCCCGCAACACTCAGAGCATCCTCGACGCGGGCAATGCCCAGGGCGCCGAGCTGCCGTATTCGTGCAAGGCCGGCGTGTGCTCCACCTGCAAATGCAAAGTCATCGAAGGCGAAGTGGAGATGGACAGCAACCACGCCCTCGAAGACTACGAAGTGGCCGCCGGCTATGTGCTGTCGTGCCAGGCATTCCCGGTCAGCGACAAGGTGGTACTGGATTTCGATCAGCTTTAAGGACACACCGCTCCTACAGGACGCAGGTTTAACCACAACAACAATAAAAAGGAGCACACCACCATGACCCCCGACGATATCGAGCGCATCCGTCGACATCCCGATTTCATCCAGTTGGTACGCCGCAAACAGAACCTGTACTGGTCGCTGTCGCTGATCATGCTGGTGATCTATTTCGGGTTTGTGCTGTTGGTGGCGTTCTCCCCGGCTACCCTCGGGCAGTCGTTGAGCGGCGGCGTGACCACCGTGGGCATGCTGGTGGGTGTGGTGATTGTGCTGCTGGCGTTCGCGCTGACCGGCTTTTATGTGTACCGCGCCAACCATGTGATCGACCCGCTGAACGACAAACTCAAGCAGGAGTGCACAGCATGAGCCGGCTGGTAGCGTGGTTTCTCCTGCCGCTGGCATTGGCCACGGACCTTGCAGTCGCCGCCGACGGCGCATCCCGGCCACTGAACTGGAACGCCATCGGCATGTTCCTGGTGTTCGTGCTGTTCACCCTCGGCGTGACTCGCTGGGCCGCCCTGCGCACCCGTTCCGCCAGCGACTTCTACACCGCCGGCGGCGGCATGAGCGGCTTCCAGAATGGCCTGGCGATTGCCGGCGACATGATCTCGGCGGCGTCATTCCTCGGCATCTCGGCGATGATGTTCCTCAACGGTTATGACGGCCTGCTCTACGCCCTGGGCGTGTTGGCCGGCTGGCCGATCATCCTGTTCCTGATCGCCGAGCGCCTGCGCAACCTGGGCAAGTACACGTTTGCCGATGTGGTGTCCTACCGCCTGGAGCAGACCCCGGTGCGCCTGACCTCGGCCTTCGGCACCCTGACCGTGGCGCTGATGTACCTGGTGGCGCAGATGGTGGGCGCCGGCAAGCTGATCGAGCTGCTGTTCGGCATCGACTACCTGTACGCGGTGATGCTGGTGGGCGTGCTGATGGTGTTCTACGTGACCTTCGGCGGCATGCTCGCCACCACCTGGGTGCAGATCATCAAGGCGGTGATGTTGCTGTTCGGTACCACCTTCATGGCATTCATGGTGCTCAAGCACTTTGGTTTCAGCACCGAGGCGATGTTCGCCGGGGCCACCGCCGCGCACGCCAAGGGCAGCGCGATCATGGCGCCGGGCGGCTTGCTGTCGAACCCGATCGATGCGATTTCCCTGGGGCTGGGCATGATGTTCGGCACCGCCGGGTTGCCGCATATCCTGATGCGCTTCTTTACCGTCAGCGACGCCAAGGAAGCGCGCAAGAGCGTGTTCTACGCCACCGGTTTCATTGGCTACTTCTACCTGCTGCTGATCATCGTCGGCTTCGGCGCCATCGTCATGGTGGGTACTGACCCAAGCTTCCGGGATGCCAACGGCGCGATCATCGGCGGCGGCAACATGATCGCCGTGCACCTGGCACAGGCCGTGGGCGGCAACCTGTTCCTCGGGTTCATTTCGGCGGTGGCCTTCGCGACCATCCTGGCCGTGGTCGCCGGGCTGGCGTTGTCCGGCGCGTCGGCGGTGTCCCACGACCTGTATGCCTGCGTGATCCGCAAGGGCCAGGCCAGCGAGCAGCAGGAAATCCGCGTGTCGCGCATCGCCACGCTGTGCATCGGCGTGCTGGCGATCATCCTCGGCCTGCTGTTTGAGTCGCAGAACATCGCGTTCCTGTCCGGCCTGGTACTGGCAATCGCCGCCTCGGTGAATTTCCCGGTGCTGTTCCTCTCGATGTACTGGAAGGGCCTGACCACCCGTGGCGCGGTGACCGGCAGCCTGGCGGGACTGGTCTCGGCCATCGTGCTGCTGGTGCTGAGCCCGGCGGTGTGGGTCAACGTACTGCATTACGACAAGGCGCTGTTCCCCTATTCCAACCCTGCCCTGTTTTCCATGAGCCTGGCGTTTTTCAGCGCCTGGGTCTTTTCCGTCACCGACCGCTCGCCCCGCGCTGCCGTTGAACGCGGGCGTTACCTGGCGCAGTTCATTCGCTCCATGACCGGCATTGGTGCCGCAGGCGCCAGCAAACACTAACTCTCATTTTCCAACCCGGAGGAATCGTGATGTCTCACGCCCCTACCCTGCAAAGTTTTATCGCTGGCCGCTGGATCGGCCAACACGGCGCCCAGGTGCTGCGCAGCGCCATTGACGGCCACGAGCTGGCACGCACTCACGAGGAGCGCCCGGACTTCGCCGAAGCCATCGAACACGGGCGCCGCCAGGGTGTCAGCGGGCTGATGGCCCTGGATTTCCAGCAGCGGGCCCAGCGCCTCAAGGCCATCGCGCTGTACCTGAGCGAGCGCAAGGAACAGCTCTATGCCCTCTCCCACCACAGCGGCGCGACCCGTGCCGACAGCTGGATCGATATCGAAGGCGGCAACAGCACGCTGTTCACCTACGCCAGCCTGGGCTCGCGGGAATTGCCGTCGGGCAATATCGTCCACGAAGGCCCGGCGATGCAGTTGAGCAAGCTCGGCAGCTTTGCCGGCACCCATATCCTGGTGCCTCGTGGCGGCCTGGTGGTGCACATCAACGCGTTCAACTTCCCGATCTGGGGCATGCTGGAAAAATTCGCCCCGAGTTTCCTGGCGGGCATGCCATGTATCGTCAAGCCGGCCAGCGCCACCAGCTACCTGACCGAAGCCGTGGTGCGCCTGATGGACGAATCCGGCCTGCTGCCACCCGGCAGCCTGCAACTGGTGATCGGCAGCACCGGCGACCTGCTCGACCGCCTGCAAGGCCAGGACGTGGTGACCTTCACCGGCTCCGCCGACACCGCCGCCAAGCTGCGGGTCAACCCGAACCTGATCCGCAACTCGGTGCCGTTCAACGCCGAGGCCGACTCGCTGAACTGCGCGATCCTCGCCCCGGACGTGAGCCCGGACGACGAAGAGTTCGAGCTGTTCATCAAGGAAGTCGCCCGGGAAATGACCACCAAGGCCGGGCAGAAATGCACCGCCATTCGCCGCGCCATCGTGCCGGCCAAACACATCGACGCCGTCGCCACCCGCCTGCGGGACCGCCTGAAAAAAGTTGTGGTGGGCGACCCGTCGGTGGAAGGCGTGCGCATGGGCGCACTGGCCTCCCACGACCAGCAGAAAGACGTGGCCGATCGCCTGGAAAGCCTGTTGCAGAGCAGCGACATGCTGTTCGGCGCCCGCGACGGCTTTGAACCCCGCGGTGAAAACGTCAGCCAGGGCGCGTTCTTCGCCCCGACCCTGCTGCAAGCCCGCGACCCGCATGCAGAAGGCGGCGCCCACGACATCGAGGCCTTCGGCCCGGTGAGCACGCTGATGGCCTACGACGACCTCGACGAAGCCCTGGCCCTGGCCGCACGCGGCAAAGGCAGCCTCGTCGCGAGCCTGATCACCAAAGACCCGCAGATCGCTGCCAAAGCCATCCCGGTGGCTGCCGCGTGGCACGGCCGCCTGCTGGTGCTCGACCGCGAATCCGCCGCCGAATCCACCGGCCACGGCTCGCCCCTGCCGCAACTCAAGCACGGCGGCCCGGGCCGCGCCGGTGGCGGCGAAGAACTCGGCGGCTTGCGCGCCGTGAAACACTACCTGCAACGCGCAGCCGTACAGGGCTCACCGACCATGCTGGCGGCGGTCACCGGCGAGTACGTACGCGGCGCCAAGGTCATCGAGACCGAAGTGCACCCGTTCCGCCGCTTCTTCCAGGACCTGCAGATTGGCGAATCGCTGCTGACCCACCGCCGCACCGTCACCGAGGCCGACCTGGTGAACTTCGGCTGCCTGTCGGGCGATCACTTCTACATGCACTTCGATGACATCGCCGCCAAGGAATCGCAATTCGGCAAACGCATTGCCCATGGTTACTTTGTGCTGTCGGCGGCGGCCGGGCTGTTTGTGTCTCCGGCACCGGGGCCGGTGCTGGCGAACTACGGACTGGACACCCTGCGGTTTATCAACCCGGTGGGCATTGGCGACACCATCCAGGCGCGGCTGACCTGCAAGCGCAAGATCGACCAAGGCAAGAAGAGCCCCCAGGGCATTCCGCAAGGCGTGGTGGCGTGGGATGTGGAGGTGACCAACCAGCTGGGTGAGCTGGTGGCCAGTTATGACATCTTGACGTTGGTGGTCAAACGCGAGGAGTGAGTGCTGAGACCAATGTGGGAGCTGTCGAGCCCCGGCGAGGCTGCGATGGGATCACCGCGCCGTACCTGCCAGACCGCGGCGCCTGCATCGCAGCCTCGCTGGGGCTCGACAGCTCCCACAGTTGATCTCAGTTGATCAGGAGCGTGTGTTCGTATCCCGTGACGTCCGGCGGTAAACCAGCGTATCGCGTACGCCGAAGTACTCGCAGCGCCGCGCGCCTTGAAGGGTTTCCACCCATTCAAACCCCGTTGCCTCAGCCAGTCGTTGACTGGATATGTTCGCCGAAGAAGTGGTCAGGCGCAGTGTGTGCCCGCTCAACTGCGAAACCAGAGCGTTCAATGCCTCCCTCATCAGCCCATGACCGGCGTGTGCCTGATTGCCCCAATAGCCAACTTCGTAGCTGTGAATCTCATCGGCCAGCGGCAGCAGGCCGATACAGCCCACCAATGCCTGGGGATCGTCGCGAGATAACAGGAAATACCGTTTCTCCCCGACAGGCGCATCGAAGTCTTTTGCCGCGCGCTGCAGGCTTTCCTGCGTGTCCTCCCGCGTCCAGTGCGGCTTGCTCCATACGAGAAACCGGCGGTGCAGTGCGTAGCTGGCGTTCAAGGCATCGGCGAGTTTTTCAGCGAGCGCCACATCAGGCGCAACCAGGGTCATCCGGTCAGTTTGCAGGGTTGTGGGCAGCGGCGCCTGCTGTTCAATGGTTTGCACCCACACGAATCCTTCGTCTTCACTGGGTGGTTCGAGCATGCTGAACACGCTTTTCAGCGCGTCCTCCGGCACCTTTTTGTCGGCATTGCGTTGGACATTTCGCGATAACGCCAGCTCCAGCGGTGCGCTCACCAGGATGCCGATCACCGGGACTGCATAGTGCCTCGCGATGGACAGCAGCTCCTGCCGATGACGACGCGCCGGCAAAGCAGCATCGAAGACGATTGCGCCGTGCCCCAATCGCTCAAGGTTTTCCGCCACCCAGCGAGATTTGCCCGCCCCCTGCACGCCCATGACCACGTACACATGAGTGCCCTTTGCCGCCTGTGACAGCTCGTGCCTCAACCGCGCATACGCGAGCTGCCATGCCTGTCGATTTCGTTCAGGCGTGAATTCCCTGCCGAACTCGGTTTCCAGATAGTCGTCAGGGTTGATCACCAAGGGCAAGTCCATCGACCGATCCTCCATCAAAAAGGCACGTCACCCAACATCGTCGCGCGGTGCATCACCCGCCTTTGCGGTCGGTAATCATCAATCGCGTAATGCTGGGTAATGCGGTTATCCCAGAACGCTACATCATTCGCCTTCCATCGCCAACGCACGGTGAATTCCGGACGGCTCACGTGGCTGAACAATAACCGCAACAACGCATCACTTTCCGCCGCCTCAAGCTCATTGATCCGCGTGGTAAAGCCTTCATTCACAAACAACGCCTTGCGCCCGGTGGCAGGATGCGTCCTGACCACCGGGTGTGACAGCGGCGGGTGATCCTTCCGGGCTTTTTCGTAGCGCGCCAATGCTTCGGGCGTGCTGCCGAAGCGCTCGGTGGGAAATGATTTGGTCAATTCGTGGGTGGCGGTCAGGCCGTCGAGCAGTTGCCTGACGGGGGCCGATAACCCTTCAAACGCAGCCACGCCATTGGCCCACAACGTATCCCCGCCGAACGCAGGCACTTGCCTGGCCGCCAACACGGAGCCCATCGCCGGTGCGGCGAGGAAGGTCACATCGGTGTGCCAGATGGCGTTGTCGCGGACATCGGTCACGGCGGTGTCGATCAGCAGCAGTTCCGGGTGCCGGTCAACGTGCGGGTAAATCGGATGCCGGTGCAAATCACCAAACCGCGCGGCAAATGCCACGTGCTGCCCGGGGGTAATGGCCTGGTTACGGAAGAACAACACCTGGTGCTGCAGCAGTGCTTGCTCCACCCAGTCGTGTTGTTGATCCGTCAGAGGCAGGGCCATATCCAGCCCCTCAACCTCGGCGCCGATGGTAGGGCCAAGGGGATGAAGCGTCAGGCCCATGATTATTCTCCGATGAACTTGTCGCTGACGAAGGCGGAATAGTCAGGCAGGACCTTTTCGATTTTTCCCTGCTCTTTCAGAAATTCGGCGGTCTTGCCGATTTCCCTGGCGGTGCCACCGGCGAGGTATTGCGCGCTTTTTTGTTCGGCGGCCGTCGGGAACGACGAGCCTTCGAGCAGCTCGGGAATGTCCGCAGCGTTGGCGCCTGTGAGTCGGGCGATGCTCTTCACGGGGGCAGAATCAGCGGTCCAGTCTTTTTTATGCGCGGCGTAATCGGCAATCGCCGCCAGGCTGACCCTGGCAAAATCGGCAACGACCTTCGGATTCTTTTCAGCGAAATCCTTGCGCGCTACCCACACCTCAAAGGTCGGGGCGCCCCAGTTGGAAACTTCGGCAGCATCCGTGAGGATCTTGCCGGTCTTGCGGATTTCACCCAGGGCAGGCGACCAGGTAAACGCCCCGTCGATATCGCCGCGGGCCCAGGCGGCGGTGATTTGTGCCGGTGTCAGGTTGACGATGTTGACTTTGCGCGGGTCCAGGTTCCAGTGCTTCAGCGCGCCCAGCAGGCTGTAATGGGAGGTCGACACAAAGGGCACGGCGATGGTTTTGCCGATCAGGTCATCAGGGGTCTTGATCCCGCTGCCGTCGCGAACCACCAGGGCCTCGGAACTGCGAATCTGCGCGCTGACAATGAACGCCACCAGCGGCATGTTTCGCGAAGCCGCCGCGGCCAACGGGCTGGAACCCAGGTTGCCGATCTGCACATCACCGGAAGCCATGGCGGCCAGGACGGCCGGGCCCGCGTCGAATCTGCGCCAATCGATCTTCTGGCCGATACCTTTTTCATATTCGCCATCGGCGATGGCGCGTTTGATCGGGTCGATGCCGTTGATGTAGCCGATGGTGAGGTCAGCGGATTGAGCGCTTAGGGAGAGGACAGCGAGGCCCGCGGCCGAGAGGAGGTTGCGGGCCAGTTTCAGCGTGTTCATTTTTATAGATTCCTGAGCGGATAAGACTTGAACAGCGCGGACTCCGGCTCTCCAAGGGTCAACTCAGTTAGATGATATTGATCTATAAAAAATAAAATAAATAATTTTATGGAATTAGCTTAGAGCTTCTGCAGGAGCGATCAAGCTCGCTCCTGCAGGGTCATGTCACTCTTGAACATCCATGAACTCTTTGGCCCAGCTCACGTAGGTGTCGGGGAACGTGTAGGTGTGGGTCAGTTCGCTGGCGGTCAGGTTTGATGTGCTGCGCGTGAGATTGCGCTGTTCGCGAAGGCTGTCGTAGGTGGCCTTGATCGAGGCGAAGTACGCGCCGTGCCCGGCAACCACAATCCGCACACCCAATTTGGCCAGGCGTTCGTTGTCATTGAGATGCGGGTTGGCGTAGGTCACCAGCATCAACGGCACCGTCAGGCCTTCGGCGATCTGTTCAAGGTGGTCGAAGTCACGGACACCCACCATGCAGATGCCGTCTGCGCCAGCCTCTTGATACGCCTTGGTGCGATGGATAACGTCTTCCACCGGCAATACGGCGGCGTTGGTCCGGGCGATGATCGAAAGCTGCGGATCGACCCGGGCCTCCAGGGCCGCCTTGACCTTGCCCACGCCCTCTTCCGTGCTGATGAGGTCGGTGGATTTGCGCCCGAACTGCGCGGGCAGCAGGGTATCTTCAATGGTCAGCGCCGAGACGCCAGCACGCTCCAGTTCCTGGACGGTGCGCATCACGTTCAGTGCATTTCCGTAGCCGTGGTCGGCGTCGGCGATCACCGGAAGCTGCGCCACCCGGCCGATGCGGGTGGCCTGCTCGACGAACTCACTCAGGGTAATCAGCGCGAAGTCCGGTGCAGCCAGGACCTGTAATGACGCCACCGAGCCTCCCAGGATGCCGACTTCGAAGCCCAGGTCTGCAGCGATCCTGGCGGACATCGGGTCGAACACCGAGGCGGTGTGAAAGCAGTGTTGGGAGGCCAGCAGCTCGCGAAACGAGCGCCGTAGATCCTGGTGGGAAATTTTCGACATGTTCACTCCTCACTGTCGCCGTATACGCGGGAACGACCAGTGCCAATTCAAAAGTAAGGCTAGCGTATCACGCCGGAAAAAGATGGTTGATGACGTTTGAGAAACTTATACATCACGCTTGGCGGGGGGAAGCCCGCCGCCATTACTTCAACCGTCCCGCCTCACCCAGCCAGGTTGACGCGCCCTGTTGCAACCATTCGGTGGCGGCGGGATTGTGTTTGACCCGGCTATCCAGGAACGCCACACCCATGGCCTGAATCGCGGCCACCTGCTTGGGGTCCGGCGCCGGTTCGCCCGCCATCGGGCCGCCGCCAGGTTTGGCGCCGTGCTTGTGCCCTCGACCCTTGGGCGCGTCGCCAGACGAAGCACTGCCCTTGTCGGCCTTTTTCGCCGGCCGGCTGAACAGCTCGCTCCCGGACAAGGTCTTGTGCGTCGCACTGTTCAACTCCAGCTGAACACTGCCCGCCGCTGTCACCGACTCGCCCAACACCTCTCGCTGACGGTAAGAGCTGACCCAGTTGAACGGGTCTTCATCCTGCTGGCCGGTCATCGACAGCACGGGCGTCGTTATCCGGGCGAACACGTCCGGCCGGGCATCGGCGTCCACATAAGGGCTGAGCAGCAACACCGCCTTGGGTTGAATCCCGACGCCCGGGGTGGCCCCGGGCTCCAGCGCCCCGGCGAGTGCCTCAGCGGTCTGCGCGCCAAAATCAAAGCCGGCCACCACCACCTGGTTCCAGTCGATGGCCGCCAGTTGCGCGTCGCCTTTGGCGGCCCGTGCCCGAACTTCGCTCAGGACTTTCTGCAAGATCGACAGCCTGTCACGCAGGGCGGCGGCGGAGTAATGACTGCTCGCCATCCCGCGAAAGTCGCCATATAACGCCTGCTGCGAGGCAAAGATCGACTGATCATGGGCGGGTTCCTGAACCGACAACACCGCATAACCGGCCTGCGCCCAAGCCTTGCGCCACGCCACCCCGCCCGAGGCCGGCTCACCCAAACCCGGCAAGTAGATAATCAGCGGCAGGCGCTCATGGGTCACCGGTGCCAGCCACGCAACGTTCACCGATTGCTTGTCGAGCTGCCAGGTCGCGCCCCAGCCGGACGTTTCATAATGGGACGGTTGATACGCGGTGCTCAGTTCCTTGTTGACCCGCTCGCTGAATTCGGCCCGCGGGTTTGGCGGATCGCCCGCACACCCCGCAATCAATCCCAGGCTGCCCACCAGGGCGCTCACCGCCAGCCAGTACCGAGGTTGAAGGTTCATTCGATTCACACCGCCGTTCAGTTCAAGGTAACTGGCAGCCTAACCGACCCGCCGGCGAACGCAGCACCCGCGCAGGTAAAGAATGGGTAAAGCGTGACGGCACGATGGCCCTCTTCGCGGGTCTTTGTTTTATCAAAGCCGGAAAAATTTCAAGGAGACGCCTGTGAGCATCAGCGACAATCCCGAGGACTATCAGGATCTCAAGCGGGCCGTCGGTTTGTTGGAGTCACCCTCCCTGACGGCCAGGCTGTCCGGCATGATCGGCTCCCCGATTGAAAGCGCGGTAAAGGCATTGCCGGGGGTGGTTTCCAAACGGATCAATGGCGCGGTGGCGGCAGCGCTGCATTCATCCGCCGGCGCGGCGCTGAAAAGCCTCGACAACAGTCCGAGAAAACCGGCCTCGACCCGGCTGCACAAGGCTTTTGCGGCCACCTCGGGCGCCATCGGCGGGGCCTTCGGTTTCGCGGCGCTGTTTATCGAGCTGCCGATCTCCACCACCATCATGATGCGCGCGGTCGCCGACGTGGCGCGCAGCGAGGGTTTCGACCTGGGCGACTTTTCGACCAAACAAGCCTGCATCGAGGTGTTTGCCATGGGTGGCACCAGCCAGGCCGATGATGCAACGGAGACCGGTTACTACATGACCCGCAGCTTCACCACCCAGGCCATGCAACAACTGTCCAAGGAGCTGGCGGGGATCGCCGCCAAGCAGGGCTCCAAGGCCATCAGCAGCTTGTCCCCGGGCCAAGCCGGGAAATGGCTGGCGATCCTCATCGATAAAGTCGCGACACGTTTTGGCTTTACCATTTCCAGCAAGTTCGCAGCCCAGGCCGTTCCCGTGATAGGCGCCTTTACCGGGGCGACAATCAATGCACTGTTCACCCACTTCTACCAGGACATGGCGCGGGGGCACTTCATCGTTAAACGGCTGGAAGAGAAATATGGTTTTGAGCCCATCAAGGATGCGTACATGGCCATCAAGGCGGCGCCACGGGTGAACTAGAAGCGCGGAAATGCCGGAAAAATTTTTAATGCCGTGCATCCACTTCGCTGCCCCGCGCGTACATTCATCCGCAGGGCGCAAGAATTAGGGAGATACGCAGGAAGAGATCACCCGGACGCCATACCCTTGAGCTATCTGATGAATAGAAAAACAACATCATAATGATGGCACTGTCTGATACCTTGTTGTACGAACATAACCACTTTGAGGATTGTCATGGGCGAAGGCGCTCCTATTCCGCCGAATGAAATTGAACGGCTAAAAGAGGTCGCGAAATTTTGTCCAACCGACAGCGATAGTGATGATGTATTTGAAAAGATCGTCGAGATGGCGTCTGCCTATTACAACGCCCCCATCGCACTGATTTCAATTGTCGATAAACACCGGCAATGGTTCAGGGCACGCGTGGGAATTACAGAAACGCAGACACCGCGAGAAGTGTCTTTTTGCGCCTACTCTACCCTGGACAACGCCCTGCTGGAGGTGTCGGACGCAACGCTGGATGCCCGCTTTAAAGACAATCCCCTGGTCACGGGGCCGCCGCATATTCGTTATTACGCGGGCGCGCCATTGATCACGGAGGATGGCTTTACCCTGGGAAGTCTCTGCATCATTGATACTGTCCCCCGCCCTCCCATGAGCGAGCGTGACAGTGCAATGCTCAACGACTTTGCCGAGCTGGTCATGATGCGCATACAGGGCATGCGGTCCCGCAACTTCGTAGACCAACCGACTGGGCTATTCAATCGACTCAGGCTTGAGGAAGATATACGTCAAGCGCTTAAGCTTGAAAACGCGTGCCATGTGTACGCAGTTGACATTATCTCGCCAAAGTTTCTCAACGATATTGTAAAGGCCCTGGGCTACAGCTTTGCCGGAGACCTGGTTCTGGCGATCAAATCTCGCCTGCAAAACCTGTTACCCGCGCAGTGCCTGCTTTACAAAATCAGCCCGACGCGGTTTGGCTTCATCCTAGAGGAGAATCAAACCACCGAGCACATCTGCGAAAGTATTCTCAAGGACTTCAAAAAGCCTGTTGAATGCCACGGCATCCCCATCCTCATGCAAGTCGGGATTGGCGTGCTGCCCATTCACCATTCCGGCCCGCAAGACTGGCTACGCCTGCTGGTGAGTGCGGCAGATGAGGCGCGTGACCGCAAGCTGGGCTGGTCTCTTTATGAACCCCAGTTTGATGCAGCTCAACAACGCGCGTTCATGTTGCTGAGTTCGTTGCCGGAAGCGGTCAGCTGCGACAAACAGTTCAGCCTGGTGTATCAGCCCAAAGTCAAACTGCCCTCGGGAAGCTGTGATTCGGTAGAGGCATTGCTACGCTGGACCCATCCGTTGCTTGGCCCCATCAGCCCTGCCGAGTTCATCCCCCTGGCCGAAAAAACCGCGTTGATACCGTCCGTTGGATTATGGGTGCTCAACGCAATCATCCGGCAAGCCGCAGCCTGGAAAGCACAAGGCGTGCGCCTGCGAATAGCGATGAACATTACCGTCAGCGATCTGGAAAGCTCCGAGTTCGTGGACGCGATGATTGATGAGCTTCACCGGCATGACCTTGACCCTGCCGACTTTGAACTTGAGTTTACCGAAAGCATGTTGATGACCAACCCTGAGGAAGTCATCCGGCAACTGCAGCGCGTTCGGCAGATTGGCATAGAGGTCGCGGTTGATGATTTCGGCACGGGCTACAGCAACTGGGCGTACCTGAAGGAACTGCCGGCCACTACCGTCAAGCTGGATCAATCATTGATCAGCGGGCTGGGCAGCAATCAAAATGACAAGCAGTTGGTTAAAACCCTGATAGGCCTGGCGAAAGGGCTCGGCTACCGAGTCGTTGCCGAAGGCGTAGAAAACCAGGAAATCCTCGACCTCTTGATACAGTGGGGATGTTCCGAAGCGCAGGGCTACCTGATAGCAAAGCCCATGACCGCAACGGACCTGGAAACCTGGATAAGCCAGGGCCGCTAGCGAACAGGCCCACAGCGTGGGCCTGTAAACGTCAGGCGCCAGTGTCAGGCCAGTTCAAAGCGATCCAGGTTCATCACCTTGGTCCAGGCCGCCACGAAGTCCTCGACGAACTTCTCCTCGGCGTCGGCACTGCCATAGACCTCGGACAGCGCCCTCAACTGGGCATGCGAACCGAACACCAGGTCGACCCGGGTGCCCGTCCACTTGACGGCACCGGTCTTGCGGTCATGCGCCTCAAAGGTATCGTGGGTGCCGGTGACTGGCTTCCATTCAACGCCCATGTCCAGCAGGTTCCTGAAGAAGTCATTGGTCAGGGTTCCCGGGCGCTCGGTGAACACCCCGTGCTTGCTTTCCCCGACATTGATACCCAAGACCCGCAGTCCGCCCAACAGCACCGTCATTTCGGGTGCGGTCAATGTCAGCAGTTGCGCCTTGTCGATCAGCAACGCTTCGGCCGACACCTTGTAGTGCCCCTTCTGGTAGTTGCGAAAGCCATCGGCGACCGGTTCAAGGAAACCGAACGACTCGACATCCGTCTGCTCCTGGGAAGCATCCGTGCGCCCTGCCGTGAAAGGCACCGTGGTCTTGCGGCCGGCATTTTGGGCCGCCCGCTCAACCCCCACATTGCCCGCCAGCACGATCAGATCGGCCAGGGAAATCCTTTTGCCTCCCGTCTGTGCGGCATTAAAGTCGCCCTGAATAGCTTCGAGACGCTTCAGTACGCCCGACAGTTGCTCAGGCTGGTTGACCGCCCAGTCCTTCTGCGGAGCCAGGCGCAGGCGCCCGCCATTGGCTCCCCCGCGTTTATCGGAGCCGCGGAAGGTGGACGCCGCTGCCCATGCCGTCGAAACCAGCTGCGAGACCGTCAGCCCGGCGGCGAGAATCTTTTGCTTGAGCGCCGCCACATCCTGCTCATCCACCAGTGGATGATCGACCGCAGGAATCGGGTCCTGCCACAGCAACTCTTCCGCGGGGGTTTCCGGGCCGAGATAACGCGCAAGCGGGCCCATGTCGCGGTGGGTAAGCTTGAACCAGGCACGGGCAAAGGCGTCTGCCAGTTGGTCCGGGTTGGCCAGGAAACGTCGGGAGATCTGCTCGTACGCCGGATCGAAGCGCAGCGCCAGGTCCGAGGTCAGCATGCTCGGCGCATGCCGCCTGCCGGCATCATGGGCATCCGGAACCTTGCCGGCGCCGGCACCGTTCTTCGGTGTCCACTGATGGGCGCCCGCCGGGCTCCTGGTCAGTTCCCATTCAAAGCCGAAGAGGTTTTCGAGGTACTCATTGCTCCATCTTGTCGGCGTCGAAGTCCAGGTCACCTCCAGCCCGCTGGTGATGGTGTCACCGCCCTTGCCGCTGCCGAAGCTGTTTTTCCAGCCCAGCCCCTGCTCTTCCAGGCCAGCCGCTTCCGGTTCCGGGCCGACGTTATCCGCCGGACCTGCGCCGTGGGTCTTGCCGAAGGCGTGACCGCCGGCGATCAGGGCTACGGTCTCTTCGTCATTCATCGCCATGCGACCGAAGGTTTCACGGATATCCTTCGCCGAGGCGACCGGATCCGGAACACCTTCAGGCCCTTCCGGGTTCACGTAGATCAAGCCCATCTGCACAGCGGCGAGGGGATTTTCCAGGTTGCGCTCACCGCCTCCGGTGCGGCTTTCTTCGTTGCCATGGTTCTGCGGTTCAGCCACCAACGGACCATCACCCGGCTGCTGCATTTTCTTTTGCACGCCGTAACGCTCTTCTCCCCCCAGCCACGTGGTCTCGGCGCCCCAGTAAACGTCCTCGTCCGGCTCCCAGACATCCGGGCGACCGCCGGAGAACCCGAAGGTCTTGAACCCCATCGACTCCAGCGCGACGTTACCGGTGAGTACGATCAAATCGGCCCAGGAAATCCGCCGGCCGTACTTTTGCTTGACCGGCCAGATCAGGCGACGGGCCTTATCCAGGCTGACGTTGTCAGGCCAGCTGTTGAGCGGTGCAAAGCGCTGCTGACCGGAACCGGCACCGCCGCGACCGTCGGCGGTACGGTAGGTCCCGGCGCTGTGCCAGGCCATGCGAATGAACAGCGGGCCGTAATGGCCAAAGTCCGCCGGCCACCAGTCCTGGGATTGCGTCATGACATCGCGCAAATCCTGCTTGACCGCTTCGAAGTCAAGGCTCTTGAACGCCTTGGCGTAATCGAAGCCCTGACCCATGGGGTCGCTGAGGGAGGAATGCTGATGCAGGATCTTCAGGTTCAGTTGCTGGGGCCACCAGTCTCGGTTCGTGGTGCCGCCACCCGCAGCGTGGTTGAAAGGGCATTTCGATTCAGTTGACATGCTTGGCACACCTTTTAGTGACGTTTTCAAAGATTAGCCTCGTTCGCAGAAAACTCTAATAGCTGCAACGTTATCCCCTGATAGACCTGTTCTTGGGATTGAAAGCCGTCCTGGGGCCCCGCCCTGCATAAGAGCCACTGGGATCTCAAGACCAGAAAAAGCCATCCGCTCGACCTTTTATCGCGCGAACCCATCTTCAGTTTGCTTGCAGCTCTTGCGCTTGCGGTATTATGGTATACCATCATACACAAACCAATCAGCACCCAGGTGGAGCAGCCATGAGTTTTGAAATCCGCAAGATCGTCAGCTATGTAGAAGAAACCTTTATTGAAGGCGGCAAGGCCTCCGACACGCCAGTGACTATGGTGGGCCTGGCTGTCGTCCTGAAAAACCCGTGGCTGGGTCGCGGTTTTGTCGAAGACCTGAAACCGGAAATCCGTGCCAACTGCTCGGATCTCGGCGCACTGATGGTGGAGCGCCTGATTGGCATTATCGGTGGTGCAGACAACATCGAAGCCTATGGCAAGGCCGCCGTGGTCGGTGCCGACGGTGAAATCGAACACGCCTCGGCAATCATCCATACCCTGCGCTTTGGCAACCACTACCGCGAAGCGGTCAAGGCCAAGAGCTACCTGAGTTTTACCAACAAGCGCGGTGGCCCGGGCACATCGATTCAAATCCCGATGATGCACAAGGATGACGAAGGGCTGCGCTCGCACTACATCACCTTGGAAATGCAGATAGAAGATTCCCCGCGTGCCGACGAGATCGTGGTGGTCCTTGGGTGCGCCGACGGCGGCCGCCTGCACCCACGCATCGGCAACCGTTACATCGACCTGGAAGAGCTGGCAGCCGAGAAAGCCCAGTAAGCAAGACCGGTCACCCAAACAAAAACATGCAGGAGCGCTCCATGATTCAGCTCACCGCTGATCGCACCCCGGCTGGCACCAGTTATCTGGCGACCGGCCAAGGCCAGCCTGTGGTTTTGATCCACGGCGTGGGCCTGAATAAAGAAATGTGGGGCGGGCAAGTCGTTGGCCTGGCCACGAATTATCGCGTGATCACCTATGACATGCTGGGCCATGGCGCCAGCCCACGCCCGGCTGCCGGCACCCCGCTGCTGGGGTATGCCGACCAGTTGCTGGAACTGCTCGACCACCTGCAACTGCCTCAGGCAACGGTGATCGGGTTTTCCATGGGCGGCCTGGTTGCGCGGGCGTTTGCCTTGCATTACCCCGAACGCCTGCAAGGCCTGGTGGTGCTCAACAGTGTGTTCAACCGCAGCGCCGAACAGCGTGCCGGGGTGATCGCACGCACTGCCCAGGCCGCCGAGCATGGCCCGGATGCGAATGCCGAAGCCGCGCTGTCACGCTGGTTCAGCCGCGAGTACCAGGCAGCCAACCCGGCGCAGATCGCTGCGCTGCGTGAAACCCTGGCGGGCAACGACCCCCAGGGCTACCTCACCACGTACGAGCTGTTCGCGACCCAGGACATGTACCGCGCCGACGACCTTAAGGGTTTGCGCACGCCGACCCTGGTCGCCACCGGTGAACTCGACCCGGGCTCGACCCCGGAGATGGCCCGGCAACTGGCCGATCGCATTCCCGGTGCGACGGTTGCAGTGCTGGCCGAGCAACGGCATATGATGCCAGTGGAATCGCCGCGGCTGGTCAACCAACTGCTGCTGGGCTTTCTTGACACGGTGTACACCCAAAAAAATCCAATAAAGGGGATCGTTGCATGACACTCGCACGCTTCCAGATGTGCATCGGCGGTGAATGGGTCGATGCCCTGTCCGGCAAGACTTTCGACAGCCTCAACCCGGCCCTGGCCGAACCCTGGGCGCAACTGCCCGACGCCGACGAGACGGATGTGGAGCGCGCCGTGCAGGCCGCGCAAAGCGCCTTCGACAGCCCGGCCTGGCGTGGCCTCACCGCTACCGCGCGGGGCAAACTGCTGCGCCGCCTGGGAGATTTGATTGCCGAAAACAAGGAACAACTGGCACAGCTCGAAAGCCGCGACAATGGCAAGCTGATCCGCGAGACACGCGGTCAGGTCAGTTACCTGCCGGAGTTCTTCCATTACACGGCAGGCCTGGCCGACAAGCTTGAGGGCGGCACCCTGCCGCTGGACAAGCCGGACCTCTTCGCCTACACCGTGCACGAAGCCATGGGCGTGGTGGCCGCGATCATTCCATGGAACAGCCCGCTGTACTTGACCGCGATCAAACTCGCGCCGGCCCTGGCAGCGGGTAATACCATCGTGATCAAACCGTCGGAGCACGCCTCGGCGACCATCCTCGAACTGGCGCGCCTGGCCCTGGAGGCTGGCATTCCGCCGGGCGTGGTCAATGTGGTGACTGGCTACGGCCCAAGCACCGGCGCCGCCCTCACCCGCCACCCTTTGGTGCGCAAGATCGCCTTTACCGGCGGCGCAGCCACGGCGCGGCACGTAGTACGCAGCAGCGCCGAGAACTTCGCCAAGCTGTCGCTGGAACTGGGCGGCAAGTCACCGAACATCATCTTTGCCGATGCCGACCTCGACAGCGCCATCAATGGTGCGATTGCCGGGATATACGCGGCGTCGGGGCAAAGCTGTGTGTCTGGCTCGCGCCTGCTGGTGCAGGATGAAATCTACGACGAATTCGTCGAGCGCCTGGTAGAGCGCGCCAAACGCATTCGCATCGGCAACCCGCAGGACGACGCCAGTGAAATGGGCCCCATGGCCACCGCACAGCAACTGGCCGTGGTCGAAGGCCTGGTGGCGGATGCCATCGCTGAAGGTGCGCGCCTGCGTACCGGTGGCAAGCGTCCGCAGAACCTGGGCGAAGGCTGGTTCTATGAGCCGACCCTGTTCGAGTGCGACCGCAACTCGATGAAGATCATGCAGGAAGAAGTGTTCGGCCCAGTGGCCTCGGTCATCCGTTTCAAGGACGAAGCCGAAGCCCTGGCCATCGCCAACGACTCTCAGTTCGGCCTCGCCGCCGGCATCTGGACCCGCGACCTCGGTCGTGCCCACCGCCTGGCCCGCGACGTGCGTTCGGGGATTATCTGGGTCAACACCTACCGCGCCGTCTCGGCCATGGCGCCCATTGGCGGCTTCAAGAACAGCGGCTATGGACGTGAAAGTGGCATCGATTCAGTACTGGCTTACACCGAGCTGAAGACGGTGTGGATCAACCTTTCCCAGGCGCCCATGCCTGATCCTTTTGTGATGCGTTAAGAGACCCCGACCATGATCGAACCCGGCATTTACAAAGACGTCATGAGTTCATTCCCGTCCGGGGTGACGGTCGTCACTACCCTCGACCCGGATGGCGGCATCGTCGGCATCACCGCCAGCGCATTCAGTGCGCTGTCGATCGACCCGGCACTGGTCCTGTTCTGCCCCAACTATGCATCGGACACCTATCCGATCCTGCGCGACAGCAAGCGCTTTGCGATTCATTTGCTGTCCGCCGACCAGACCGCCGAAGCCTATGCCTTTGCCAGCAAGGGGAAGGAAAAGGCCAAGGGCATCGAGTGGCACTTGAGCGAACTGGGCAATCCGCTGCTGGCCAAGGCCACGGCGATCATCGAGTGCGAGTTGTGGCGCGAATACGACGGTGGCGATCACGCGATCATCGTCGGAGCGGTGAAAAACCTGATCCTGCCCGAGCAACCGGTCACACCGATGATCTACCACAAGGGCAAGCTGGGCCCGCTGCCCACCCTGGCCTGAGGAGCTGATTGATGAGCGACGACAAGTACCAACGGGGCCTGAAAATCCGTACGCAAGTGCTGGGCGAAGCCTATGTGCAACGTTCGATCGAGAACGCCGACGACTTCACTCGCCCCCTGCAGGAGATGGTCACCGAATACTGCTGGGGCCATGTGTGGGGCCGTGAGGGTTTGTCGCTTAAAGAACGCAGCATGATAAACTTGGCGATGATTTCGGCCCTCAATCGGCCCCATGAACTCAAGCTGCACGTGCGCGGCGCCTTGCGTAACGGGCTGAGTCGTGAACAAATACGCGAAATTCTGCTTCAGGTCGGCATTTATTGCGGGGTTCCCGCCGCCGTGGACAGTTTCCGACTGGCCCGTGAAGCCTTCGCCGAAACCGACGCCGAGGCCTCCAGTTAACCGCAACATTCAGAGCAGCCCCCATGAAACGCCTGCCACTCGACGACAGCTTCAAGGTCAATCACAACCCGGTCACCCTGCGCGAAATCGTGCTGGCAAAACTGCGCAGCGCCATCATGAACTTCCAACTGCTGCCGGGTGACCGCCTGGTGGAACGCGACCTTTGCGACCGCCTCGGCGTCAGCCGCACCTCGGTGCGCGAAGCCTTGCGCCACCTGGAGTCCGAAGGCCTGGTGGAGTTCGCCGATGCCAAGGGCCCGCAAGTGGCGATCATCACCCTGGCCGATGCCGTCGACATCTATGAACTGCGTTGCGTGCTCGAAGGCTTGATCGTGCAGTTGTTCACCCTGCGCGCCAAGGCCAAGGACATCAAGGCACTGGAAAAAGCCCTCGAGGAAAACCGCAAGGCCCTCAAGGACGGTGAGCTGCAACAGGTCATTGATTCGGTACAAGGATTCTACGACGTGTTGCTCGAAGGCTCCGGCAACCACGTGGCGGCCACCCAACTGCGTCAGTTGCAGGCACGTATCAGCTACTTGCGCGCGACCTCGGTATCCCAGGAAAACCGTCGCGGTACCAGCAACCAGGAAATGGAGCGTATGGTCCAGGCGATCAAGAGCGGCGACCCGCTCGCCGCCCACCAGGCCTGTGTCGACCACGTGCGCGCCGCCGCCGCCGTGGCCCTGGATTACCTCAAGCGCAAGCAGGAAGAGACCGGCAAGATCCCCGAGATCACACTGCCCATCGCCCTCAAAGAACCGCGCATAGGTCACTGACCATGCCCAGCCCCAGTTTTTGCCCGACATGTGGCAGCAGTGACCTCGGTCACCAGCTGCCACCGGGTGATACCCATGAGCGCCTGATGTGCCGGGGCTGCGGCTACATCCACTACATCAACCCGAAGATTATCGCCGGCTGCATCATCGAGCGGGACGGCAAATATCTGCTTTGCCAGCGGGCCATCCCGCCGCGTCCTGGCACCTGGACGCTGCCGGCCGGCTTCATGGAAGGTGGCGAAACCACTGAACAGGCCGCACTACGCGAAGTCTGGGAAGAAAGCGGCGTACGCGCGGAGATCCTCTCGCCCTACTCGATTTTCAGCGTGCCGAAGATCAGCGAGGTGTACATCATCTTCCGCGCCATCGCGCTGCAGATCACCGGCCAGTTCGGGCCGGAGACCCTCGACTACAAGTTCTTCGCGCCCGAGGACATTCCTTGGGACAGCATCTACTACCCGGCGATCCGGCAGATCCTCGAGCGTTATATCGAGGAACGCCAGGCTGGGGTGTATGGCATCTACATCGGTAACGACGACAGCGGCAAGATTCACTTCATCCGCTGATCGTCAGACCCGACACGGATCAAAAATGTGATGTATGCCTGATACCCCTAAGGCACCAGCCCTTCCACGATGATGATCTGCGCCTCGCCCGCCCCTTCACGACGCGCCTTTGCCTCCTGATACTCCGCAGACTCATAACAGGCCAGCGCCTGCTCGTAGCTGTCGAACTCGATCACCACATTACGTTGCCTGGCAGGCCCGCCTTCCATCGCGGCGCTGCGCCCGCCCCTGGCCAGGAAGCGCCCGCCAAACTTCGCGAAGGCCGCAGGCGCGCGCTGGGTGTACTGCGTGTACTGCTCTGCATCGGACACATTTACATGGGCAATCCAGTAAGCCTTCATCGTGACATCCTCTTGCTTGGTTTTGTGGTATACCATAATACATACAACCAATAAATCGAGCAGCCACCATGTCTTTCAACAACATCGCAGACATCATCGAAGACTACCGCCAAGGCAAAATGGTGCTCCTGGTGGACGACGAGGATCGGGAGAACGAAGGCGACCTGTTGCTGCCCGCGGTGTGCTGCACCGCCGAGACTATCAGCTTCATGGCCCGGGAAGCGCGTGGCCTGATTTGCCTGACCCTCACCGACGAACACTGCCAGCGCCTCGGCCTGCAGCAGATGGTGCCGAGCAATGGCAGCGTGTTCAGCACCGCGTTTACCGTGTCCATCGAAGCCGCCACCGGCGTGACCACCGGCATCTCCGCCGCCGACCGGGCGCGCACGGTGGCCGCGGCCGTGAATGCCGATGCGGGGCCGGCCGACATCGTGCAACCGGGGCATATTTTCCCGTTGCGCGCCAAGGATGGCGGCGTGTTGACGCGCGCCGGGCACACCGAAGCCGGTTGCGACCTGGCGCGCCTGGCCGGGCACACACCAGCCTCGGTGATCGTCGAAGTGATGAACGATGACGGCACCATGGCACGTCGCCCTGACCTTGAGGTGTTCGCGCACAAGCATGGGATCAAGATCGGCACCATCGCCGATCTGATCCACTACCGCCTCAGTACCGAGCGCACCGTAGTGCGCATCGGCGAGCGCGACCTGCCCACAGTGCACGGCACGTTCCGCCTGATCACCTTTGAGGACCGCATTGATGGCGGCGTGCACATGGCGATGGTCATGGGGCAGTTACACCGCGACACGCCCGCCCTGGTGCGCGTGCACGTGATCGACCCGCTGCGCGACCTGGTGGGCGCCGAGTATAGCGGCCCCTCCAACTGGACCTTATGGGCCGCCCTGCAACGCGTCGCGGCAGAAGGCAGCGGCGTGGTGGTGGTGCTGGCCAATCATGAATCCTCCCAGGCCCTGCTCGAACGCGTCCCGCAGTTGACCCAGACGCCGCGCCAGTTCAGCCGTTCGCAGTCGCGGATCTATTCGGAAGTCGGCACCGGCGCGCAGATATTGCAGGACCTTGGCGTCTGCAAGCTGCGCCACCTTGGCCCTCCGCTGAAATACGCCGGGCTGACAGGCTACGACCTGGAGGTGGTGGAAAGCATTCCGTTCACCGAATGACGGATAACCGGTAAGGCAAAGTGCTTGCACAAAGCTTGGAATACCATAATATGATATTCCATCGACCGAGTACTTTTGCCAAATGCGCATGCCAGGGATAGCGCCAGTAACAAGCCTTGGTACGGTCGACTTTTGAGGCTTCGCAATAGAGGCTTCGAGAGACCTACTGCTCCCGATAGGCGGGCATTACCAGGCCCGCTCAATAACAAAACAAATGAGGGCGTGAAAATGGTGTTGAACAAACGTGCAACCGCGATGCTGTTCGCGGGTTTGCTGGCCACGGCCACTCACGCGGCCCTGGCGGCCGAAAGCGTCAATTTCGTGAGCTGGGGCGGTAGCACCCAGGATGCGCAAAAGCAGGCGTGGGCCGATCCTTTCAGCAAGGCCAGCGGGATCACTGTGGTGCAGGACGGTCCCACCGACTATGGCAAGCTCAAGGCCATGGTCGAGAGCGGCAACGTGCAGTGGGACGTGGTAGACGTGGAGGCTGACTTCGCCTTGCGCGCCGCCGCTGAAGGGCTGCTCGAACCCCTGGATTTTTCGGTGATCCAGCGCGACAAGATCGACTCGCGGTTTGTCTCCGACCATGGCGTCGGCTCGTTTTTCTTCTCCTTCGTACTCGGCTACAACGAGGGCAAGCTCGGCGCTGGCAAGCCACAGGACTGGGCCGCGCTGTTCGACACCAAAACCTACCCCGGCAAACGTGCCCTCTACAAATGGCCAAGCCCTGGCGTGCTCGAACTGGCGCTGCTGGCTGACGGCGTTCCCGCCGACAAGCTCTACCCCCTGGACCTGGACCGCGCCTTCAAGAAACTCGACACCATCAAGAAAGACATCGTCTGGTGGGGCGGCGGCGCACAGTCCCAGCAACTGCTGGCCTCGGGCGAAGTCAGCATGGGTCAGTTCTGGAACGGCCGCATTCATGCCCTGCAGGAAGATGGCGCACCCGTAGGCGTAAGCTGGAAACAGAATCTGGTGATGGCGGACATCCTGGTCGTGCCTAAAGGCAGCAAAAACAAAGGCGCGGCGATGAAGTTCCTGGCCAGTGCCAGCAGCGCCAAGGGCCAGGCCGACTTCTCTAACCTGACCGCTTATGCACCGGTGAACATCGACAGTGTGCAGCGCCTGGACTCAGTGCTGGCGCCCAACCTGCCGACGGCGTATGCCAAGGACCAGATCACCCTCGATTTCGCCTACTGGGCCAAGAACGGTCCGGCCATTGCGACACGGTGGAATGAATGGCTAGTCAAATGAAAATGACGGCAACCACGCCGACCGGGAGCGCCCTCGGCGTTGCTGGCGCAGTTTCCTGCAAACCAGGTGCGCCATCCCTGGCGCAGCGCTGGCGGGGGTCGAGCAACCTGATCCCGGCGCTGCTGTTCCTCGGCCTGTTCTTCCTCGCGCCGCTGATCGGCCTGTTGCTGCGCGGCGTGCTGGAGCCCGTACCGGGCCTTGGCAACTATGAGCAACTGTTCGCTAACTCGGCATACGCCCGGGTACTGCTCAATACCTTTTCGGTGGCCGGCCTGGTGACCCTGTTCAGCCTGTTGCTGGGCTTCCCGCTGGCCTGGGTGATTACCCTGGTACCACGCGGCTGGGGGCGCTGGATCCTGAACATCGTGCTGCTGTCGATGTGGACCAGCCTGCTCGCCCGCACCTATTCATGGCTGGTATTGCTGCAAGCCTCCGGGGTGATCAACAAGGCACTGATGGCGATGGGCATCATCGACCAGCCGCTGGAGATGGTGCACAACCTGACCGGCGTGGTGATCGGTATGAGCTACATCATGATCCCGTTCATTGTGCTGCCATTGCAGGCAACCATGCAGGCCATCGACCCGATGATCCTGCAGGCCGGCTCCATCTGCGGTGCCAGCCCTTGGACCAACTTCTTCCGGGTGTTCCTGCCGCTGTGCCGACCGGGGTTGTTTTCCGGCGGCTTGATGGTGTTTGTGATGTCCCTCGGTTACTACGTCACCCCGGCGCTGCTCGGCGGCGCGCAGAACATGATGCTGCCTGAGTTCATCATCCAGCAGGTGCAGTCGTTCCTCAACTGGGGCCTGGCGAGTGCCGGCGCCGCATTGCTGATCTTTATCACGCTGGTGCTGTTCTACTTCTACCTGAAGCTTCAGCCGGAATCCCCGGTTGGCGCCAGCAACGCGAGGTAAGCCGTCATGCTCCTGACTTCCAATGCCATGAGCCGCAGGATGCGCCTGGGCCTCTACACCACCACCGGCATGATTGGCCTGTTCTTGCTGTTGCCGATCGTGTTCATCGTGTTGCTGTCGTTCGGCTCGTCCCAATGGCTGGTGTTCCCGCCACCGGGCTGGACGCTGAAATGGTACGGCCAGTTCTTCTCCAATGCCGACTGGATGAACGCGGCGGTAGCGAGCCTCAAGGTTGCGGTACTGACCACCGTGTTCGCCGTGGCGCTGGGCCTGCCCACCGCATTTGCCCTGGTGCGTGGGCGATTTCCTGGCCGCGAGTTGCTCTACGGCCTGTTCACCCTGCCGATGATCGTGCCGTTGGTGATCATCGCGGTGGCGGTGTACGCACTGTTCCTCAAGCTCGGCTATACCGGCACGATGTTCGCCTTTGTAGTGAGCCATGTGATTGTCGCGCTGCCGTTCACCATTATCTCGATCATCAACTCGCTGAAGCTGTTCGACCAATCGATTGAAGATGCGGCGGTGATCTGCGGCGCATCGCGCCTGCAGGCCGTATTCAAGGTGACATTCCCGGCGATTCGCCCGGGAATGGTGGCCGGCGCGTTGTTCGCCTTTCTCGTCTCATGGGACGAAGTGGTGCTCAGCGTGATGATGGCCAGCCCGACCCTGCAAACCCTTCCCGTAAAAATGTGGACCACCCTGCGCCAGGACCTGACGCCTGTGATTGCCGTCGCCTCGACGTTGCTGATCGGCCTCTCGGTGCTCGTCATGGTCATCGCCGCCGCCCTTCGCCGGCGCACAGAAACCCGCGCTTGAGCGCCCAGGAGCAAGACATGAGTGCAGTGATCCAAGATACCGCGCAAAACCATGGCCAACCCCTGGTCAGCTTGCGCAACCTGAACAAGTACTACGGTGAATTTGCCGCCGTGGATAACATCTCGCTGGACATCAAGGACGGCGAATTCCTGACCTTCCTCGGCTCCAGCGGCTCTGGCAAAAGCACCACCCTGTCGATGCTCGCAGGCTTTGAAACGCCAAGCAGCGGCGAGATCCTGGTGAGCGGCCAATCCCTGGTCAATGTGCCGCCGCACAAACGCGACATCGGCATGGTGTTCCAACGTTACTCGCTGTTCCCGCATTTGTCGGTGCGCGACAACATCGCCTTCCCCCTGGCGATTCGCAAACTGGCCAGCGCCGAGCGCGAGAAGCGCGTCGACGCCATGCTCAAGCTGGTGCAGCTTGAGCAATTTGCCCATCGCCGCCCTTCGCAACTCTCCGGCGGCCAGCAGCAACGCGTCGCCATCGCGCGGGCGCTGGTGTACGAGCCGCGCATCCTGCTGATGGACGAACCCCTCGGCGCCCTCGACAAAAAACTGCGTGAAGACCTGCAGGACGAACTGCGCCAATTACATCGGCGCCTGGGCATCACCATCGTCTACGTAACCCACGACCAGGAAGAAGCCATGCGCCTGTCCCAGCGCATCGCGATTTTCAGCCACGGCAAGATTGTCGGCCTGGGCAGTGGCTACGACCTGTACCAGAACCCGCCAAATGCGTTTGTAGCCTCGTTCCTCGGTAACTCCAACTTCCTCAAGCTCAAGGCGCAGGGGAATGCGGTGGCATCGTTTGAAGGCCAATCGCTGTCGATCCGCCTGACCAGCGGCTTGCAAACCGAGCAGGAGGTGCTGTTGATGGTACGCCCGGAAAAAGCCTTGGCGCTGAGTGTCGAGCAAGCTACCGAGCAGGCATTGGCGGCGGGTTGGAATGAGGTGTCAGCGATTGTAGGCGAGGTGCTGTTCCTCGGCGAAAGCCAGACCTGCACCGTGAAAACCCTTGGCGGCACCTCGATGACAGTCAAGGCGTTGTCTGCTGCGGGCATGCCACTCAAGGCCGGCGACCCGGTGCGCGTGCGCTGGGCCACGGCGGATGCTTGCGTCTATACCGCATGGGCTGAAAGCGATCTGAACAAGGCCGCCGGCGCCCATTGAGTCACCCTTGGGCCGCCACAACGTCGGGTTGTGGCGGCCTTTTTTTGCCTGCTAACATTGGACCTGGCCGGATGTCATTGATCATCAAGCCAGCTTGCTACAAGGATACGGCTGCATCGGCAGGCCTTAACTGCAGATAAAAAATGCCCGGCATTGGCCGGGCATTTCAGTTCATTCGATGATCAGTCGGTATAGCCCAACTTTACCGTCCTCATCTTCCGGCTATGCTCGCGCGTCGCCAGGCAGTAATACAGCGGACACGTCACCACCAACCCCACCAGCCACGACAGGTCTGCGCCCTCTACCAGATTGGCCCATGGCCCCACGTACAGCGACGTATTGGCAAACGGCAGTTGCACGATGATGCCGATGAAATACGCCACGATCGCATGCAGGTTAAAGCGTCCGTAAACCCCGCCGTCCGCCTGAAAGATCGACGCAATGTCATAGGCGCCACGCTTGATGATGTAGAAATCGATCAGGTTGATCGACGCCCACGGCACCAGCACCAATAGCAGCGCAAGGATCAGGCCGATAAATTGCGAGATGAAGTCCGCCGACGCGCCCAATGCCACCACGCAGCATCCGGCCAGCACCACGCTGGACAGCACCACACGCACTTTGATGCCGGGTGTCCACTGGCTGGCGAAGGTTTGGATCGAGGTGATGATCGACAGCACCGCACCATACAGATTCAGGGCGTTGTGGCTGATGATATTGAGCAGAAACAGCACCATCAGGATCGACCCCAGCCAGCCGGTGGCTTGCTTGACCGCGACCATCGCCTCAGTGCCTTCGGGTGTCGCCAGGGCGGCGACCAAGCCAAAGGAGAACGACAAAATGGTGCCGAGAGTGGCCCCCAGGTAGGTGGCGACAAAGGGTCGGGTGATGCCGATATCAGCCGGCAGGTAGCGCGAATAATCGCTGGTATAGGGGGAGAAGCTGATCTGCCAGATCACTCCCAACGACACCGTCGCCAGCCAGCCGGCCGGATTGAAGCCGCCACGGGTGAGGAAGTCTGCCGGCAGGTCGTGGGAAAAAATGTAGAGGAAACCCGCCAGCAATGCGCTGCCCATCACCCAGGTGCCGATGCGGTTCAGGGTATGGATAAAGCGATAGCCGATCACGCCAATGGCCGTGGCGCTGAGCGCGCCGATCAGGATGCTGGCCGGCACCGGTACCGACGGCACGATGCCGACGATGGACTTGCCCGCCAGCACAATGTTGGAGATGAAAAAGCCAATGTAGATCAGGGCCGCGAAGAAAACGATCAGCAGCGCTCCGTAGCGCCCGAACTGACCCCGGCTCTGCACCATCTGCGGGATGCCCATGCGCGGGCCCTGGGCCGACGCGAGGGCAATGACAATACCGCCGAGCATGTGCCCGAGGGCAATCGCCAGCAGCCCCCACACCAGGTTGAGATGGAACACCTGAGTCACCATAGCGCCGGTGACGATGGGCAGCGGTGCAATGTTAGTGCTGAACCATAGGGTGAACAGGTCGCGGGCCTTTCCATGGCGCTCCGCGAGGGGGACGTAATCGACCGTGTGATTCTCGATCAGGGGATCTTGCCGGGACATCTGGGGCATGGAAATGAACTCGCGTTTGTCTGATCTTATAGTTGTTTGACGCCAAACCGGGGGAGCTCTCTGGCCACCCCCATACGAACACCATATTATGGTATTCCAACATTTTCACAAGACTGATCCGTAGTCCTGGCACGCATCTGATCCGCTATTGTGCCACACGGCCCCTCTTCATTCAGCGGGCTAACCCCCGTATTCATTGGCTATAAGACCAAAGGTCAACGTTCATCGGCCGCCTGAAAAAGCCCTTGATTAGATTGTATTACGGTATACCATCAGACCTACAAATCTATAAAATCCGCTTCACCCTACGAGGACCGTCCCATGATCGATGCCGCCATCTACAAACAAGTGATGGGTTCGTTTCCGTCCGGAGTCACCGTGATCACCACGCTCGATGATGACGGGCAGATAGTCGGACTTACCGCCAGTGCGTTCAGCTCGTTGTCCATGGAGCCGGCCCTGGTGCTGTTCTGCCCCAACTACAGTTCCGACTCCTATCCGGTGCTGATCAAGAATCAGCGCTTTGCCATTCATGTGCTGTCCGGTGGGCAGCAAAGCGAAGCCTATGCTTTTGCGCGCAAGGGCAAAGACAAGGCGCAGGGCATCGAATGGACGTTGAGTGAACTGGGCAACCCGATCCTCGCCAATGCCACGGCGGTGATCGAGTGCGAGTTGTGGCGTGAGTATGAAGGCGGTGACCATGCAATCATGGTCGGTGCGGTGAAGAACCTGATCGTGCCCCGGCAGAACGCCGGGCCACTGGTGTATTGCCACGGCAAGATGGGCGCCCTGCCCGCCATTGCCTGATCGTTACCGTTGCAGGCGCCCGGCAGCCCGGGCGCCCACCGGTCAGGTGCGGAAGCGGCTGACCAACTGATTCAACGTCTGAGACAACGTCGTCAATTGCTGCGCATCCTGGCGCGTGGAATCAGCCAGGCTCGCCACCAACTGTGCATCCCCGTGAATCTGGCTGATGTGCCGATTGATGTCTTCAGCCACCTGGTGCTGCTCTTCGGCAGCCGTTGCGATTTGCGTATTCATGTCGCGGATCACGTCCACCGACTCGCGAATCAACCCAAAACTGGCCCGTGCGTCGTTGATCGACACCACCGTTTCCTGGGACACCTCCAGGCTGGCATGCATTTGTTTACCCATCTGATGGGTACGCCGGGCGAGGTTGCCCAGCAGCCCGTCGATCTCGCCGGTGGAGTCCGAAGTACGCTTGGCCAGGGCCCGCACTTCGTCTGCCACCACGGCAAAACCACGCCCCTGTTCACCGGCTCGGGCGGCTTCGATGGCAGCGTTCAGCGCCAGCAGGTTGGTCTGTTCGGCGATGGAGCGGATGGTGCCGAGTATCGACTGGATGTCGTTGCTGTCTTTTTCCAGTTGCTCCATGGACTGGGCGGAGTGGCCGATTTCCTCACTCAGGCGCCCTACGCTGCTCACTGCTGCGTCGATCTGCTGCTGGCCGGTGTGCGCCTGGCGCTGTCCGTTGTCGGCAGAGTCGGCGGCCTGGCTGCAGGAGCGCGCGACTTCATTGGAGGTGGCGACCATCTCATGAAACGCGGTGGACACCATGTCCACGGCCTCCCGTTGGCGTGAGGCGACCTCAGCCATTTCCACCGAGACCTCCATGGCACTCCCCGAACTGCTGTGGATCTGCCCGGCCGCCTGGCCGATGCGCTGGATCAGCGTGCGGATCGCTTCGAGGAACTGGTTGAACCAGCCGGCCAGTTGTGCCGTCTCGTCTCGCCCTTTTACCGGCAGGCGCGCCGTCAGGTCTCCTTCGCCCTGGGCGATGCCTTCCAGGCCGCTGGCCACACCACGAATCGGCTTGACGATCAGCCCGGCAAACCAGGCGCCCACCACTGCAAACAACACGGCACACACCAGGGCGATCGCCGCGATCAGCCAGGTCAGGCGCGCCGCGCCGGCCATCACTTCACTTTCCCGCACCACCCCGACAAACCGCCAGCCCAATGCCCTGGACGGCCAGACAAACGCCATGTAGCGCTCGCCTGCCAACTCGACCTGCACCAGGCCCTGCCCAGCCTCGCTCAACTGCCGGTAACCCTCGCCCAACTCACTAAGTTTCTTGAAGTTGTGAGACGGGTCATTCGGGTCCACCAACACGGTGTTATTGGCTTCCATCAACATCAGGTAGCCGCTGTCACCCAGCTTGATCTGTTTGACCAGGTCGGTCAGTTGCTTGAGGGAAACATCGATGTTCACCACCCCGCTCGCGTTGCCCTGGCGGTCATTGAAGCTTCGCACCGTACTGACCAGCACCACGTCATCGGCGGCCCAGTAATACGCCTCGGTGCGCAGGGTCTTGCCCGGTTGCGCCATGGCCGTCTTGTACCAGGGCCGGGTGCGCGGGTCGTAGCTCGCCAGCTTCGGGTCACCCGGCCAGAATACATAGCCGCCATCTTCAGTACCCAGTGACAGGTAGGTGTAGGCCGAATGACTCTTGGCCAGGCCCTCGAACAGCTTGAACAACTGCTGATCGCGCTCGCCGAGTGCGACTTGGGCGGCGTCGCTGGCCAGATAGCGTTTCACATCGCCGTTGATACTTTGCAACTGCGGATGCGCCGCCAGGTAGGCGACGTTCTGACTGATACCTTCAAAAAACAATTGCATGGCATTGTCGACTTGGCGAATCTCGCGTTCGCTGCCGTCGATAAAGCCGTCCCGTGCCTCATGGCGCACGTTGAGGATGATCATCACTGCCACCAGAATGACTGGCAGGCTGGCGATCACCGCAAAGGCCAGGATCAATTTTTGTTTTATGTTCATCTAGCTCGCCTTCCTTGTGAAGTGAATGTGCGACCGCTGGAGAGAAAAGTTTTGCAGATATTCCGTATTATGGTATACCAACAATCAATCCGCCGAATAGCCTTCATCACTGGCAAGCTTCACATTGGCGAGAGCACCTAAGGGCCCGCAGTCGACAGGCCGATCACAATAGATCCGAGGTAAGCGTCATGAAATTTTCCCTGTTCGTGCACATGGAACGCTGGGATGAAAGTGTCAGCCATCGCCAGTTGTTCGAAGACTTGACCGAACTGACCCTGATGGCGGAAGCCGGTGGTTTCAGCACCGTCTGGATTGGCGAACACCACGCCATGGAATACACCATCTCGCCCAGCCCGATGCCGCTGCTGGCTTACCTCGCGGCCAAAACCACCACCATTCACCTGGGCGCCGGTACCATCATCGCGCCGTTCTGGCACCCACTGCGGGTGGCAGGCGAATGCGCGCTGCTCGACGTGATCAGTAACGGACGCATGGAAGTCGGCCTGGCCCGTGGTGCCTACCAGGTGGAGTTCGACCGCATGGCCGGCGGCATGCCCGCCTCATCCGGCGGCCAGGCGCTGCGCGAGATGGTGCCGGTGGTACGTGCGTTGTGGAAAGGCGACTATGCCCATGACGGCGACATCTGGAAGTTCCCCACCTCCACCAGCGTGCCCAAGCCGATCCAGCAGCCCAACCCGCCGATGTGGATTGCCGCACGCGACCCGGACTCGCATAACTTTGCGGTAGCTAATGGCTGCAACGTGATGGTCACGCCGTTGATGAAGGGCGACGAAGAAGTCCTCGACCTGAAAAATAAATTCCAGGCTGCCCTGGACAACAACCCGGATGTGCCACGCCCACAACTGATGGTGTTGCGTCACACCCACGTGCACGCGGTAGACGACCCTGACGGCTGGAAAGTCGGGGCCAAGGCAATCGCCCGATTCTATCGCACCTTTGATGCCTGGTTCGGCAACAAGACCGTGCCGGTCAACGGCTTCCTTGACCCGAGCCCGGAAGAAAAATTCGCCGGGCGTCCGGAGTTTGAACTGGAAAGCCTGCACAAGACCGCAATGATTGGCACGCCTGAAGAAATCATCCCGCGCATCCAGTACTACCAGGAGCTGGGTGTGGACGAGTTCAGCTTCTGGTGTGATAACAGCTTGCCCCACGCGGAGAAGAAAAAATCCCTTGAGCTGTTTATCAAGCACGTGGTGCCGGCATTTCGCTGAGGGTAATGCCTGAACCGCACACAGCGCCGGCACTTGCCGGCGTTGTTGTTTCGGGTGGCGGGAATGCGGCAAGTGCTTCGGGTCGAGGAGATGTATACGATGCCGGACCGGGGTGCTCCGCCCAAAAACCGCTGTGCCCACTGCCCGTATTCCATGTACTCAAAAATGTACTAAAAAAAGTGGCTGGAGACGGATTTCAGTAGTTTTGCGTAGAAACGAAAAAAGACGCCGAAGCGTCTATTCCTTAAATCCCAGGCAAAAAAAAGCCACTCTATTGAGTGGCTTTTTCTTTGTGTTTGGAGCGGGAAACGAGACTCGAACTCGCGACCCCGACCTTGGCAAGGTCGTGCTCTACCAACTGAGCTATTCCCGCGTCTTGGTGATGCGCATTCTATAGAATCCTCATCACCCGTCAACCCCTTGATTCAAAAAAGTTTTATTTCTTTTCAACCTCGGTGCGCAGATGCGGCCAGGCGGCGCGCAAATATTGCAGCATGGACCATAAGGTCAGGCCCGCGGCGATCAGCAGCAAGGCGTAGCCCAGCAATACCCAGAAGGAGAAATCCGATGGGTTGGCCAGCAGGATCACCAGGGCAAGCATCTGCGCCGCGGTTTTCCATTTGCCCATGTTGGACACGGCCACGTGGGCTCGGGCGCCGATTTCGGCCATCCACTCCCGCAGGGCGGAGACCACGATCTCGCGACCGATGATCACGGCCGCCGGCAACGTCAGCCAGAGGTTGCCGTGTTCCTGCACCAGCAGCACCAGGGCGACCGCTACCATCAGTTTGTCGGCCACCGGGTCCAGGAACGCGCCAAACGGCGTGCTCTGTTCCAGGCGACGGGCCAGGTAACCGTCCAGCCAGTCGGTGGCGGCTGCGAAGGCAAACACCGAACTGGATGCCATGTAGCTCCATTCGTACGGCAGGTAAAACAGCAATATGAAAATCGGTATGAGCAGGACGCGTAGTACGGTGATCAGATTAGGGATATTCATCGGCACAACTGGCTACGAGGTGAGAAGGCATTCTACTCGCTGTGCAGATTTGCATAAATCAACTCTGCGAGCTTTTTACTGATACCGGGAGCTTTGGCTATTTCTTCGATGCTGGCACGGGACAGCTCCTGCAAGCCACCAAAATGTTTTAACAAGTCCCGCCGCCGTGTCGGCCCGACCCCTGCCACCCCTTCCAGGGTTGAGGTACGCCGGGTTTTGCCACGTCGGGCACGGTGGCCGGTGATGGCGAAACGGTGGGCTTCGTCGCGGATCTGCTGGATAAGGTGCAGCGCCGGGGAGTCGCCCTTCAAGGTGAACTCATGGGCTGCATCATTCAAGTACAAGGTTTCAAAACCGGCCTTGCGGGTGGCACCCTTGGCCACGCCGAGCAGGATCAGGTCGGGTACCGCCAGTTCGTTGAGTACGTCGCGGGCCATGGACAGCTGGCCCTTGCCACCATCCACCAGCAGGATGTCCGGCAGCTTGCCCTCGCCGTCCTTCAGTTTGCTGAAGCGACGGGTCAGGGCCTGGTGCATGGCGGCATAGTCATCGCCCGGGGTGACGCCTTCGATGTTGTAGCGCCGGTAATCGGACTTGATCGGCCCTTCCGGCCCGAACACCACGCAGGAAGCCACGGTGGCCTCGCCGCTGGAGTGGCTGATGTCGTAGCACTCCAGACGCTGAGGCGGCTCGTCGAGCTTGAGCACTTCGGCCAGGGCGTCAAACCGCGCGGCGACGTGCTGGCGATTGGCCAGACGTGCGCCCAGGGCCTGTTCGGCGTTGGTTACGGCCAACTGCTGCCAGCGCGCACGGGTGCCGCGCACGCGGTGGCTGATGTCCAGCTCGCGGCCACGCAGTTCGTGAATCGCTTCGATCAGCGCCGGGAAGTCCTCGTGCACCACGTTGACGATCAGTTCGCTCGGCAGGTCGCGCTCGGGGCTGCTGACGTAGTATTGGCCGAGGAACGCCGCCATGACTTCGGCGACATCCTCTTCTATACCGGTCTGGGGGAAGAAGTTCTTGCTGCCCAGCACCCGGCCGCCGCGCACGCTGATCAGGTGCACACAGGCGCCGCCCGGGTTGACGAAGGCGGCGATGACGTCGACGTCACCGGTGCCGCCCTCCATGCTCTGCTGGTCCTGCACGCGACGCAGCAGGGAGATCTGGTCGCGTAGCTCTGCGGCGCGCTCGAAATCCAGGGTGCTGGCCGCTTGCTCCATGGCGCCGGACAGCTCATCGGCCAGGGCATTGCTGCGGCCTTCGAGGAACATCACCGAGTGACGCACGTCCTCGGCATATTCCGCAGGCTCAACCAGGCCCACGCACGGCGCCTTGCAGCGCTTGATCTGGTACTGCAGGCACGGGCGGTTGCGGTTCTTGTAGAAACTGTCTTCGCACTGGCGCACGAAAAACGCCTTTTGCAGCAGGCTCAGGCTTTCGCGGATGGCGCCGGCGCTGGGGTAAGGCCCGAAGTACTTGCCCTTCTGCTTCTTGGCGCCGCGATGGATGCTCAGACGCGGAAAGTCGCCGTCCGAGAGAAACACGTACGGGTAGGACTTATCGTCACGCAGCAGGATGTTGTAGGGCGGCCGCCATTCCTTGATCAGCGTCTGCTCAAGCAGCAGTGCCTCGGTTTCATTGGCAGTGATGGTGGTTTCCACCTGGGCGATACGCGCCACCAGCGCCGCGGTCTTCGGCGCCAGGCCCGTCTTGCGGAAGTAACTCGCCAGGCGGCTTTTCAGGTTCTTGGCTTTACCGACGTAGAGCAGGCGCGCTTCGCTGTCGAACATGCGATACACGCCAGGACGGCCACTGCAGGTTGCAAGGAACGCACTCGGATCGAACAGCACTTTAATTTCAGAGGCTGTCATTTCAGGCGCTGGCGTCTACCATGCCGTGGCGTACCGCCAGCAGGGTCAATTCAACATCACTGCTGATGGAAAGCTTTTCGAAAATCCGATAACGGTAGGTGTTTACGGTTTTCGGCGACAGGCACAGCTTGTCGGAGATCGACTGGACTTTTTGACAGCCGACAATCATCAGGGCGATCTGGATTTCCCGCTCCGACAGCGCATCGAACGGCGAGTCGCTGGTGGGCTGGAACGACTTGATCGCCAGCTGCTGGGCAATCTGCGGGCTGATGTAGCGTTGGCCGGCGAATACCAGGCGGATAGCCTGGACCATCTCGGCCAATCCCGCGCCCTTTGTCAGATAGCCGGCAGCGCCCGCCTGTAGAAGCCGTGTAGGAAAAGGATCTTCCTCGCACACGGTCACTACCACGACTTTGATATCCGGATGGCTGCGCAACAACTTCGTAGTGGCGCCAAGACCGCCGATCCCGGGCATCTTGACGTCCATCAAAACCACATCGGGCTTCAACTCCCGGGCCTTGATCAGGGATTCCTCCCCTGACTCGGCCTGGCCGACTACTTGCAGGCCATCGATGTCAGCCAGCATTCGTGTAATGCCTGTACGAACGAGATCATGGTCATCGACTACTAGCACCCTAATCAAGCAGACACCTCGCGATATGGTCTTATAGGTTGCTGAACACCTTAGCAAAAAACCACGGCGCAGACCTAGCTGCAAGCGTCATATATATAGAGTTTCAATGCACAACGGGCCGCCGCCGAATGGCGGACGGCTCAATTTCCTGGGTAAAAGGTCAGGAATCCGGGGCCGATGACCGGTTTTTTCCATTGGTGGTGAGTGAATGCTCGGCCAGGGTAGAAGTCAGGCGATGGATTGCATCCTGGTCTTCCTTGAACATCGCACGGTAGTTCCCCAGCACTTTCTCCTCGACCTGGCTCAGGTTTTCAAGTTGGGTCGGCGTTGGATTGCCGGTCAACACGTACAGGATATCGACACCTCTTTCTGCCACGCGGGACAAGTAATCAGCCTTTGGCGCGCGTCCGCCATTTTCATATTTACCCTGTGCGTTCGCCTCTACACCTCCTATTTCACCAAAAGTTTTCTGCGACAGACCAAGCCGCTCTCTTTCTTGCCTTAACCGGAAACCGATTCCACTCATTTGGATGTATGATCCTATTTGGCACACCCCTAGAGGTGACACACTCATCTCGTTTTACACAAACTTGAACGGTTTTGAACTATGCCCGGTATTCGCACTGCTGCACAAGCCAAGGCCTGGCTGGAACATCAAGGTAAGTCTGTTCAAGCGTTCGCCCGGGAACATGGCGTGGACCCGGCAACCACTTATCAAGTGCTCGCTGGGCGCAAAAAGGGACGGCGTGGAGAAGCCCACAAGGTGGCGGTCCTGTTGGGCATGAAGGACGGAATCATCCCGGTTGAGGGCGAAACCGTGAGACAAGAGCAGGAAGTCATTTCTTGAAGTGAGTATGCGCTTATTAAAACCAAGTGCCTGTTTTCCTCGAACTGGCAGTACTCGCACCCGATCACGGCCGGCAATTGCGCTCCATGCGCCAGAAGCAATCCTCCGCTCCAACGATTTCCAGGCCCTTGCGCTGATAGAGCCTTCGCGCCGGGTTGGTCTTGAAAACGGTCAACCGTAAAAGACCCAGCCCTTGCGCGCGCGCCTTGTACACCATCTGCTCGATAACCCAGCCGCCAGCTCCTTGATGACGAAACGCCTCAAGGATGTGCAGCTCGCGGATATACAGTGCCTTGGGGTCACGACTGATGCTGATGAAACCCAGCACCTCGTTATCGCGACAGATCAGCCAGTTTTCTCGTCCGGCCCAGGCGGTATCGAAACCGGCATCGGACCACGACAAGTCGTATTGGCGATAATAATTACCCATGGCCTGGTGGGTCAGGGTCCGGGCGAAGGCCAGGTGTTGGTTGGTCGCGGCCTGCAGTTGAAACGCCATGTGCCTGAACTCCCTAGATTGCCACCTGTTCTCCCTGCCACTGGCCGCCGGTGTCGCGTCGTGCAATCACCAGCGTATCGCCTACACCCGGGCTAGCCGCGATCAAACCACCGTCGGCGCCCCAGATTGCGCTGCGCCCGGCGCAGGCCCAGCCACCGGATGGACCGCCGTGGTTGGCCATCAGCACCAGCATCCGGTGCTCGGCGGCATAGCCCTGTAGCAAGGCGGTGTCCGGCGCGTAGCCGCCTTCGCTGATCAGCACACCCGCAGCGTAGATGTTCGCCCCGTCCTCGGCAGCCTGTCGAGGGTGGCTGGCGTGGGAAAAATCCGCGCATACCGCCAGGGCGATCCGGTCGTCCCCCCATTCAAGGGCCGCCCCGCCCTGCCCCGCAGCAAACGCCACGTCTTCACCGGGATGCAGATGCTGCTTGGTATAGACCGACACCGAACCATCCGGCCCCAGCACCAGCGCGCCGATCAACACCTCACCGGCGGCTCCCAAGCGAATCGGCATGCCCACCACCGCGGTAATGCGCAATTCACGGGCCATCTCCCGCAGCGGCGCCACTACATCATCCCCGGGCGCGATCGCCAGCCCGGCAGCCAGTGACGGTTCATAGCCGGTCAGGGACAGTTCCGGAAACACCAGCAACTGCACGCCGTGCTCCGCCGCCACGCGCATGAAAGCCAAGTGACGAGCGATATTGCCGGGCACATCGCCTGCAACGGAAATGGATTGGGCAGCAGCAATCGTCAAGGCCGTCATGGTCGCATCCAGGCAATCATCGTGAAGTCCGTGCAGCATATCGACACTTGGGTCATAGCCGTAAGTACCCACACTCAATAGAAATTACTGATTGAATCCACCCGCTCGCCTCAGTTAAGCTCCCCCCATCATTTGGAGACACACCATGTTGCAACTCACCCACATTCAGGTTTGCCCTGCTGCCAGCGCCCAGCGCTCGGTCGTGGCTGCCCGCGTGAGCGGTTTGAGCGCACTGGTCAGCTTTTATTTTGGGTATTGGTTTAGCCACTGGCGCGCCTGATACCTGAAATCGGCGCCCACTACTCAAGGGGTCGCCTACCAGAGAAATCTAACCCCCGGTCGGCTCCCCGACCGGGGGTTTTGTTTTTTCAGCCCTTATTATTTTTGCCACACACCGAACACTTAAAGGACTCACGCCATGAACTACGCCACCTATTACCGCTACGACACCTCCACCGCCTGGCGATTTAGCAAGCTCCGTTCGGGACAGCCTGCCGCCTCCGATCGGTCACCTATTGGTGGCAAGCCAACACACGTAGCCAATACGGCCAATTGTCGAACACCCCAGTAGGGCAGAGCGTGCGGGAACAGCCCGCCGCTTGCCCAGGAAGCCCGAATATGAACGCCTCGATCGCCGCTCTGCCTGTTTCCACCCTGTCCTGCGCCAATGAAGCGCTGACCCAGCGTTTGCCCAGTGCCCTTGAGCTCAAGCACCAACTGCCCCTGAGCCCATTCCTCAATGAACAGATCCACGCCCATCGCCAAGCCGTGCGCGCCATTCTCAAGGGTGAAGACTCACGCCTGCTGGTGATTGTCGGCCCGTGCTCGATCCACGACCCGGAATCGGCCATGGAATACGCACGCAACCTGAAAAAACTGGCCCATGAAGTCAGTGACCAGATGCTGCTGGTGATCCGCGCCTACGTCGAAAAACCCCGCACCACCATCGGCTGGAAAGGCCTGGCGTACGACCCGCGCCTGGATGGCAGTGATGACATGGCCGCCGGCCTGACCCTGTCCCGGGAACTGATGCGTGAAATGCTGCGCCTGGGCCTGCCGGTGGCCACCGAGCTGCTGCAACCGATGGCTGCCGGCTACTTCGATGACCTGCTGAGCTGGGTCGCCATTGGCGCGCGCACCACCGAATCGCAGATCCACCGCGAAATGGCCAGCGGCCTCGGCATGCCCGTCGGCTTCAAGAACGGCACCGACGGCGGCGTGGCCATCGCCTGTGACGCCATGCGCTCCGCCGCTCACCCGCACCGTCACTTCGGTGTCGACAGCCAGGGCCATCCGGCGATCATCCAGACCCCGGGCAACCCCGACACTCACCTCGTGTTGCGCGGCGGCCATCGTGGGCCGAACTACGATCGCCAGAGCGTGGCCCAGGTTCACGCCGACCTTGCCAAGAGCAAAGTCGCGCCGCGGATCATGGTCGACTGCAGCCACGCCAACAGCGGCAAAGACCCGCTGCGCCAACCGGCGGTGTTCAACGACGTGCTGGAGCAGCGCCTGCAGGGCGACACCTCGCTGATCGGCATGATGATCGAGAGCCACCTGTTCGAAGGCTGCCAGCCATTGAGCCCGTCGATGAAATACGGCGTGTCGATCACCGATGGCTGCCTGGGCTGGGACGGCACGGAACAGCTGCTGCGCAGCGCTGCCGAGCGGTTGCGGGTACACAATCGCGCCTGACAATGAAGATCAAATGTGGGAGCGGGCTTGCTCGCGAATGCGGTGGTTCAGCCAGCACATGCATCAACTGGCGCACCGCTTTCGCGAGCAAGCCCGCTCCCACACTGGATCTTCATTCACTTGACTAAAGTGGATAAAGAGCCTCATCAAACTGCGCCAACTTCGGAAACACCAACGGCTGGTCATCCGCCAGCCCTTCCAATCGCTGCTGGTAACTGTGCAGGAAAGTCTGCCGGGCCTCGGCGCTGATATACGGCACATGCCACGCCACAAACGGCTCCAGCACTTCAAACCCGACATACGCCAGCGTGCCACGCAGGATCGGCCGCAGCATGTCCTCCAATGGCCCGTGAATCGCACCCTCGCCAAACATATGCTCGCGCCCGCCAAGGGTGACCGTGACGAGCGCTTTCTTGCCGGCGAGCCCGCCCTGATCATAGAACCGCTTGCCGCCGTAGCACACGCCCGACACCAGCACCCGGTCAATCCAGCCCTTGAGCATCGCGGGCGCCGAGAACCAGAAGATCGGGAAATTGAGGATCAGCAGATCGGCCCACAGCAGCTTGTCCAACTCCTGCTGGATATCCGCCGCGATGGATTGGCTTTTCACCCCCAGGCGCTGCTCCAGGGCATACACCAGGTAGTCGGGGTTCTCCCGCGAGGTGAAGTCCGAGGCGCTGGCTACGGGATTCCAGTTCATCGCGTACAAATCACTGACCTGCACCTCATGCCCCTGCGCTTGCAGGGTAGCCGTGGCCTGGTCACGCAAGGCCGCGGTAAACGACTGCGGCTCGGGATGGGCGTGGACAATCAACACCTTCATAAAAACTCCTCAAGAAGTAAGCGCGGCCCGTTTGGCCAGCAAATGGTCGAGCCAGTCGGGGTCCATTTCCGGCTCCGATGAAAACAGCAGGCCGGTGTAGTCCTGATACGGCGGGGTGAAGATCGCGCTGCGGCTGCCCTGGTCCACCACTCTGCCCCGCTGCATCACCACCACTTCGTCGGCAATGGCGCGCACCGTGGCGACGTCGTGGGTGATAAACAGGTAGGCCACGCCCAACTGCTGCTGAATGCGGTTGAGCAGTTTCAGCACGCCCTCGGCCACTAACTGATCCAGGGCCGAGGTCACTTCATCGCAGATGATCAATTGCGGATCGGCCGCCAAAGCGCGGGCGATGCAAATCCGCTGCTTCTGGCCGCCGGACAGCTCACGGGGCTGACGCTCCATGAAGGTGGCCGGGTCCAGCTCGATCATCTCCAGCAACTCGGCGACCCGGGCACGCATGGCCTTGCCCTTGAGACCGAGGTAGAAGGTCAGCGGCCGGCCGATGATGTCGACGATGCGCTGGCGCGGGTTCAGCGCGGTATCGGGGATCTGGTAGATCATCTGGATCCGTCGCAACTGCTCCTTGCTGCGCCGACGAAAGTCCGCCGGCAACGCTTCACCGTCATACAGCACCTGCCCCGCCGTAGCCGGCAGCAACCCGGTAATCAGGCGTGCGGTGGAGCTTTTGCCGCTGCCGGACTCACCGATCACCGCCAACGTCTGGCCGCGATGCAAGCTCATCGACACGTCATGCAGCACCGGCTGATGCCCGTAGCTGGCGCACACCTGACGCACTTCCAGCAACGGCATCTGCTGCTGGGGACAGGCCTTGGGTTCGGTGCGAAAGCTGCGCACCGCCCACAGGGATTTGGTGTAGTCCTGCTGCGGGGCGCTGAGCATGGTGCGGGTCTCGGCCTCCTCCACCAGCTTGCCGTGGCGCAGCACCATGATGCGGTCGGCCATCTGCGCGACCACCGCCAGGTCATGGCTGATATACAGCGCGGCACTGCCGAAGGTTTTCACCGCATCGCGAATCGCCGCCAGCACTTCGATCTGGGTGGTGACGTCGAGGGCGGTGGTGGGTTCGTCGAAGATGATCAGGTCCGGGTGACAGGCCATCGCCATGGCGGTCATCACCCGTTGCAGTTGCCCGCCGGAGACCTGATGCGGATAACGCTGGCCGATGGTTTCCGGATTGGGCAGGCGCAGCACGCGGTACAACTCCACCGCCTCGCGTTCAGCCTGGGCGCGGCTGATGCCACCGTTGATCACGGCGGTTTCCACATGCTGGTCAATCAGCCGGTGGGCCGGGTTGAACGACGCGGCAGCGCTTTGCGCCACGTAGGCAATCCGCAGTCCTCGAAGCTTGCGCAAGGCTTCGGGTTTGGCCTGCAACAGTTGAATGCCGTCAAAGCACACCGAGCCACCGGTGATGCGACAACCGTCGCGGGCAAAGCCCATGGCCGCCAGGCCCAGGGTTGATTTACCCGCGCCAGACTCACCAATCAGCCCCAGTACCTCACCCCGTTGCAACGTCAGGTCGATACCCTTGATCAACGGATGCCAGGCGTCTTCGTAATGCCCTTCAATCTGCAGGTTGCGGATTTCCAGCAGTGGCTTGTCCATCCTCAACACTCCTTCAGGCCGCTGGATTTATGCAGCATCCAGTCGACGACAAAATTCACGCTGACGGTGATCAACGCCACCGCCAGGGCCGGCAGCAACGGGCTGATGTCGCCGAAGGTAATCAGCACCGCATTGTCGCGGACCATGCTGCCCCAATCGGCGGTGGGCGGTTGAATGCCCAGGCCAAGGAACGACAGCGCGCTGATAAACAGGAACACGAAACAGAACCGCAGGCCGAACTCGGCAATCAATGGCGCGGCGGCATTGGGCAGCACTTCGCGGGTGACCAGCCACCACAGCCCTTCCCCACGCAGCCGGGCGGCTTCGACGAAGTCCTGCACCACCACGGTCATCGCCACGGCCCGGGACAGGCGAAACACCCGGGTCGAATCCAGCAGTGCAATCACCAGCACCAGCGAGGTGGCATTGGTGCCCACCACGCTGAGGATCAGCAAGGCGAAGATCAGTTGCGGGATCGCCATCAGGATATCCACCACCCGCGACAATCCCTGGTCGACCCAGTCGCCCTTGATCGCGGCTATCAAGCCGCTCAAACCACCCAGCAAAAACGCCAGCACCGTGGTCAAAAAAGCGATGCCCAGGGTGTTGCGCGCGCCATACACCAGGCGGCTGAACATGTCCCGCCCAAGGTTATCGGTGCCCAGCAGGAACTGGCCGCTCCAGGGCGCAAACCCGTCACCCACCACCTGGGTTTCCCCGTAAGGTGCGAGCACCGGCGCAAATAACGCCACCAGCACGTACAGCACGATGACCAGCAGGCCGAACTTCGCGCTCAATGGCGCCCGGGCCAGTTGTCTGAGAAGGCTCATGGTCTACCCCTTGGGATGCATCAGGCGTGGGTTGGTGGCGATGGACAGCACATCGGCGCCGGTATTGAGCAGGATGTAGGTGGCGGCAAAGATCAGGCTGCACGCCTGCACCACCGGGATATCGCGCTTGGACACCGAGTCCACCAGCAACTGGCCGAGGCCCGGGTAGACAAACACTACTTCCACCACCACTACGCCCACCACCAGGTACGCGAGGTTGAGCGCGATCACGTTGACGATGGGCGCCAGGGCATTGGGCAACGCGTGGCGCCAGATAATCCGCGACTGGCTGATGCCCTTGAGCCGGGCCATTTCGATATACGGGCTGGCCAGCAGGTTGATCAGCGAGGCGCGGGTCATGCGCATCATCTGCGCGATCACCACCAGGCTCAGGGTGGCCACCGGCAACACCGAACGTTCGAGAATGGTGGCGAATGAGGCATCCGGCGCCAGGTTGGACAGGCTGGGAAACCAGCCCAGCTTGACCGAAAACACCAGGATCAGCAGGTAGGCGACGAAGAACTCCGGGAACGACACCGCACTCAGGGCCGAGGTGTTGAGCAGGCGGTCGAACCAGCTGTTGCGGTACAGCGCGGCAAGCATGCCCAGCACCAGCGCGAGGGGCACCGAGACCAACGCCGCCAGTGCCGCCAGGCGCAAGGTGTTGCCCAGGCGTGCGCCGATCAGTTCGGCGATGGGCCGCTGGTTGGCCAGGGAAGCGCCGAGGTCGCCGTGCAGGAGGCGCAGCAGCCATTGCACGAACCGGCTCAGGGGCGGCAGGTCCAGGCCCAGTTGGGCGCGAAAGGCGGCGACGGTTTCCGGCGTGGCGGACTGGCCGAGCATGGCCTGGGCGATATCACCGGGGAGCATGCCGACCGCCAGGAAGATGATCACCGAGACGGCGAACAACGACAGCAGGCCGAGAGCGAGACGTTGGAGTACCAGTTTGAATAGGCTATTCATGTTCGGTTCTCATGAGTGGGGCATGTTCTCGAAGGCGACACAGGACCAATGTGGCAGCGGGCTTGCTCGCGAAAGCGGTGTGTCAGCCAATACAGATAGAGACTGACCCACCGCATTCGCGAGCAAGCCCGCTCCCACATTTGATTTGTGGCGTATCTGAAATCTTCACGCCTGCCACCACCGCTCGATCAGCCGCAACCCATCCAGTTCCCCATACGGCGCCGTCAGCGGTCCATGGCTGACGCGGTTCGAGCGGGCCGCCACGGAGCTGGCGAACAACGGCACAATCGCACCGCCGTCGTCCCGGCACAGGCTCTGCATTTCGTTGTACATCTCCTGGCGCAGCGGCGCGTTCATCTCGCCTCGCGCTGCGTTGAGCAACTGGTTGAAGCGGTCGTTATCCCAATGGGTTTCGTTCCACGCGGCGCCCTTGGCGTAGCCGATGCTGAACATGCGGTCGGCAGTCAGGCTGCTGTACCAGAACGAGGTGGTGAACGGCTGCTTCATCCAGATATTGGAGAAATAGCCATCCGCCGGCTCGCGCACCACGTCGATATCAATCCCGGCCTGGCGCGCCTGCTCCTTGAACAGCACCGAAGCATCCACCGCGCCGGTGTAGGCGGCATCGGAAGCTTGCAGGCGCACCTTCAGCGCCTCCACACCGGCCTTGCGCAGGTAGAATCGCGACTTGTCCGGGTCGTAGGTGCGCTGCTCCAGGGCGGCGTTGATGAAACGGCTGCCCGGCTGGATCGGATGGTCGTTGCCCACCAGGCCATAGCCATGCAGCACCGAGGCCAGCAGGGTTTCGCGGTTGATCGCATGCTTCATCGCCATGCGGATGTCGTTGTTCTTGAACTCGTTGCTGTCGCACAACATCGGGAAGGTGTAGTGCTGGGCGCCCTTGGTTTCTTCGATGACCAGCGTGGGATTGCGCTTGAGCAAGGCCACGGTTTTCAGGTCGACCTTGTTGATCACGTCGACTTGCCCGGTGACCAGCGCATTGACCCGCGCTGCGCCGTCGGCAATCGCCAACAGCTCGGCGCTGGCGAAGTGTGCCCTGCCCGGCTTCCAGTAATCAGGGTTGCGCTCCAGGTCCATGCGTACGCCCGGCTCGAAGCTTTTCAGGCGATAACCGCTGGTGCCGATCCCGGCCTGCCAGTCGGCGGCGCCGTCCTTGGCGGGCATGATCACCAGGTGGTAATCGGCGACTACATAAGCGAAATCGGCATTGCCCGAGTGCAATTCGAACACCACTGCATCGCTGCCCTTGGCGCTGACACTGGCCACATCGCCGATCACCGTCTTGGCCGCCGAGGTGGAGTTGGCTGCCAAGTGATGGTTGATCGAGGCCACCACGTCGTCAGCGGTCAGGCTTTTGCCGTTATGGAAGGTCACGCCCTGGCGCAGCTTGAAGGTCCAGGTGCGCGCGTCGGGCGTCGACTCGAAGCTTTCGGCCAATTCGGGGATAGCGCTGCCGTCCACCGCGATTTCCGTGAGGGTGTTGTACACCGCCGAAAAGCCGACGAAGGTGAAGGTGTCGACCCAGGATCCCGGGTCGCGGGAGTCGGTGGTGCTGCCGCCGGCCAGGCCCATGCGCAGCACGCCGCCCGGCTTGGGAGTGGCCTCCTCGGCAAAGGCCTGCAGCGGCAGGCCCATGGAAAACGCGGCGGCCACGGCACCGGCCAAGGCGCTGTGCTTGAGGAAGTCCCGCCGGTGCATCGCTTGAGTCATTTTGTTGTTGTTTTCGCTCATGGTGTTGCTCCTCTAAAGGTTCACACAGGCATGCTTCAACTCGATCAAGGTCACGCCGTTGCACTTGAAACCGTTACGCAAATCCGTCTGCAGCTCATCCAGGTTCTGTGGCTCGCTGACCGTGCAGCCGAACGCCCGCGCCAGGGCGGCGAAGTCCGGGTTGCGCGGCAGTACGCCGATGGGTTCGATGTCCAGGTTCAGCATGTCGTCGCGAATCTGACCCAAGGCGTCGTTGTTCCAGAGCAACACCACCAGCGGGCTGTCCAGTTCTTCCACGGCCGTGGCCAGTTCCTGGGCGGTGTAGAGAAAGCCGCCGTCGCCCACCAGCACCAGGCCGGGCCGTTGCGGTGCGCCGAACTTGGCGCCGATACCGGCCGGCAGGCCATAGCCCAGGGTGCCGTAGCCGGTGGGATGCAGCCAACTGCGGGTGGCGTTGCTGGGAAAGGCGTAGTTACCGGTGTAGGCCAGTTGGGTCATGTCACTGCTGATGAAGGCATTGGCGGGCAACTCGGCGGCGACGCGGTCGAGAATCGCCTGGTGAATGCGTTGCAACGGACCATGGCCGCTGCTGACTGCCTGGCGTAACGTCGCGACCGCAGCGGTGGCGGCATCCGCGTTGCGCGGCGTGGCTGGCAAGCGTTCCAGCAAAGCCAGCGTCGTTTGCTGGGCATCACCGTGCAACGCGACGGCGCAAGGATAGAAATCGTTGAACTTGCGCGGGTCGATATCCACCCGCAGCAGCTCGCCATTAATCGGCAGGCGTTCACGCCAGAAGTCGGTATCGGCCATTTCGGTGCCGATGGCCAACACCACATCCGCCTCGGCGATGAGCTGCCAGCCGGGCTCGACACACAGGGTCGAACCGGCATTCAGCGGATGCTCCACCGGCAACAATCCCTTGCCGGCGACACTGCTGAAAAACGGCGCCGCCAACTGCGTACTCAAGCGCTGCAAGGCATCGGCCGCCAACAGCGCACCGCCACCGGCAATGATCATCGGGCGCTTGGCCGCGGCCAGTTTTGCCACTGCCTGATCAAGACTTTCAGCCGATGGCAAACCGCGCCCGGGACGGCGCACCACCTCATTGCTCCAGTCCCGTTTGATCGGCGCCGACAGTACATCCAGCGGCACCGAAATATGCACCGGGCGCGGTCGCTCACTGTCGAACACCGCGTAGGCCCGCGCGATCAACTCCGGCAAATCCTCGGCACTCAACGCTACTGCCGAAAACGCAGTGATGGGCGCGGTCATCGCCCGCTGGTCCTGGGTTTCATGCAGGCAGCCCCAGCCCTTGCCGAGGCTGGCGGTGTGGTTGACGCTGGAAATCACCAGCAACGGAATCGAGTCGGCATACGCCTGGCCGATCGCCGTCGCGGCGTTGGTCACCCCCGGCCCGGTGATGATGAAACACACGCCCGGCTTGCCGCTGACCCGCGCATAACCGTCGGCCATGAAGCCGGCGCCCTGCTCGTGGCGGGTCAGCACATGCCGAATACCGCTGCCCGGCAAGCCGCGATACAGCTCCAGCGTGTGCACGCCGGGAATCCCGAACACCGTGTCGACACCATAGTTGGCCAGCAATCGCACCAGGGCCTGGCCGCCCGTCAAGGTTTTGCTTTGCATTGTCATCTCCTTCACGCCTGGGCGAGACGGATCAATGCATCGACCGCCGTGGCGCCCCGGGCATTGACCAGCAATGGGTTTACATCGAGTTCCAGCAATTGCCCGGCGTTGGCGCAGGCGTAGTCGGCCACCGCACGAATCGCCGCCACCAGGGCTTCCATGTCGGCCACTTCGCGTCCGCGAAAGCCTTGCAGCAATGCGGCGCTGCGCAGGCCGAGCAAGGCGTTGCGGATTGCGTCGTCGGTGGTGGGCAGCAGCAGGCTGCGGCTGTCCTTGAGCAACTCCACGAGGATTCCACCAGCGCCGATCACCAGCGCCAGGCCGAAGTCGTTTTCGCGCTTGATGCCCACAATCAGCTCGGCCAGCGGCGGCGTAGCCATGGACTCCAGCAGCAGCTGATCGAACGGCACATCCGGCGCATAAGCGGCGATTTGCTCGCGCATATGAGCCAGGGCAGCAGTCAAGGCGAAGCCGTCCTGCAGGTTGAGCGCCACGGCGCCGGCTTCGGTTTTATGCGGCAAGTCGGCACTGACGGCCTTGAGTACCAGCGGGTAACCCAGCACTTTGGCATCGGCGATGGCCCGCTCGGGAGTGCTCAAGACACCGGCTGGCGTGGTCAGGCCGAAAGCCCGTAAAGCCTGCTTGGAATCCCACTCATCAAGCGACTGTCCGTGTTGTTCAAGCGCTTGCGGGCACAGCGGCACCAGTATCGACTCACCCCGCGCCAACAACGCCCGGCGATTGTTTTGATAGTCGGCAATCCGGCCCCAGGCCGCCAGCGCATCTTCCACGCCTTGCAACGCGGCAACGCCCTGGGCATGCAGACGCTCGCGAGCGTGGGCCGGCAGCAATTCGGGAAATGCAGAGGTGACAAAGCCAGTCTTGCCGTGGCGAGTCAGCGCACTGCAAAACAGCTCCAGCAGCAGGTCGCACTCCTTGCGCTCACCGGTAAATTCCGCCGGGTAGTCGAGCACCAGCATTGCCGCATCCGCTTCGGTGCGCAGTGCCGTGTCGAGCATCGTATTAAGCGCGTCGCTGTTGCCCCAGATGGCCGTGGTGAAATCCAGCGGGTTGACCAGGTTGGCGTAGCTGGGCAGCACCTGCGCCAACTCTTCACGCTGGCCTTCGTCGAGCTTCGGCAGGCTCAAATCGTTGCGCTCGGCGTAGTCGGCAATCAACCCGGCATCACCACCGGAACAGGCCAGGGCGATCAGGCTGTTGCCCGCCGGCAGATTACCGCAGGCCGCCGCCTTCAGGGTCTCGACAAAACTCACCGGCCCGCTGACCCGGATCACACCCAGGCGCGCGAACAGACTGTCGTACAGCGCATCGGAACCCGACAACGAACTGGTATGACTCAAAGCCAACTCGGCGCCGATCTGTGACACCCCGGTTTTCAGGGCGATGATCGGAATGCCTTTTTCCAGGGCCTTGTGGGCCGCACGGGCGAACCCCGGCACATTCTTCAAGCCTTCCAGGTGCAAGCCAATCGCTGTAACGCGCGGCTCGTCGAGCAGCACGTCCATCAACTCGGCAACCCCCAACTGCGCCTGGTTGCCCACCGATGCCATATAGGCCACCGGCAGCGAACGGTCGCTCATGGACAGGTTGTAGGCAAAGTTGCCGCTCTGGGTCAGCACCGCAACGCCCTTCTCGACCGGCTTGCCGCCATGGGCCACCGGCCACAACGCCGAGCTGTGCAGGTAATCCAGCAGGCCATAGCAATTGGGGCCCAGCAGTGCCATCTCGCCAGCGGCCTTGAGCAGTTGTTGCTGCAAGGCTTGGCCCTCGGCGCCGGTTTCGGCAAACCCGGAGGCGTAGCAGATGGCGCCACCGGTGCCAATGGCCGCCAGTTCGGCGACACAGGTCAGGGTCAGCTCGCGATTGGTAGCGATAAACACCGCATCCGGACCGCACGGCAAATCGGCCACGCGACGCACGCAGGGAACGCCATCGAGGCTGTCATGTTGCGGGTTGACCAGCCACATCTGGCCGGCAAAACCACCCTCGGCGCAGCGCTTGAGGGCACGGGCCATGCTGCGCCCTCCGACAAACGCCAGGTGACGGGGCGCCAGCAGGCGCTTGAGATTGTCGCGAATAGCCTGGGACATAAGCGTTCTCCGACCCGATCAACGCAACAGTGGCCGCAACAGTTCGCGGGCAATAATGTGGCGCTGGATTTCCGAAGTGCCTTCCCAGATCCGCTCGATCCGCGCGTTGCGCCAGATGCGCTCCACCGGGCCTTCGTCCATCAAACCCATGCCGCCATAGATCTGCACTGCTTCATCGGCAACCTTGCCCAGTACTTCACTGGCAAACAGCTTGGCCATGCCGGCCTCGCCGTCGGTCATGGTGCCCTGGTCCATTTTCCAGGCGGTGTTCAGGGTCAGCAGTTCGGCTGCACGGATTTGCGTGGCCATGTCGGCGAGCTTGAACGAGATGCCTTGATAGGTGCCGATGGGCTGGCCGAACTGCTTGCGGTCGGCCGCCCATTGCAGGGAAACGTCCAGCGCACGCTGGGCCTGGCCGACGCAGTTGGCAGCCACCATCACCCGGCCTGCGGTCAGCCAGGCATTGGCGACTTCCCAACCTTTGCCGACTTCGCCGAGGACTTTGGAGGCTGGTACGCGGCAGTCGTCGAAGAACATTTCATAAGTGTGGTAGCCGCGGTTGCTGACGCACTTGGGGCCCCGGCGAATGGTCATGCCCGGCGTGCCACGGTCCACCAGGAACGAGGTCACGGCATTGCGTTGGCGACCGTTGTGTTCGTAGGTGTCGGTAACGGCAAACACGATGGCGAAATCCGCGTGGCCGGCGTGGCTGATGAAGTGCTTGCTGCCATTGAGCACAAAGTCATCACCGCTGCGCACGGCGCGGGTCTTGATCGCATTGGCGTCGGAACCGGCACCCGGTTCGGTCAGGGCAAAGCAGTCGATCTTCTTGCCCTGCACGCACGGCAACAGGTACTCGCCAATCTGCGCGCCGGTGCAGGCCATGAGGATTTTCGACGGCCGGGCGACAAACACATGCAGCGCCCAGGAGACTTTCGACAACTCGCGCTCAATCAACGCCTGTGACAGGTAATCCAGGCCGCCACCGCCGACGTCTTCCGGCATGTTGAAGGCATAGAAACCGGCAGCGATGGCCTTGTCACGAATCTGCGCGGCAAGCTCCGGCGAAACTTCATCGGCGCGGTCCACCGCCTCCTCGTGGGGCAACAACTCCTTGGCAACAAAACTGCGTACCGCGTCCACCAACATGTCTTGTTCTTGGCTGGGCTGGAAATTCATGGCGCTACCTGTCGATCGTTCGAGGGTGTTTTGAAGGGGAATCAGTTGCCGGAGAAGTTCGGTGGGCGCTTTTCCATCGAGGCGCACAGGGCTTCAGCACCGTCGGCGCTGCGTCCACACAGCAGGCCGGCGGCGAGTTCCGCCTGGAGCTGCTCGGGCAGGCTGCGCCCGGCGCCTTCGCGGATGAGGGTTTTGGTCTGGGCAAACGCAAAGGTCGGGCCGTTGGCCAGGCGCGTGGCCAGCTCGGCGACGTGGGTATGCAGTTGCTCGTCGGCAACGACTTCGCCCACCAGCCCGGCGGCCAGGGCGCGGTCGGCGCTCCACAATTCATCGAGGAACAGCAGGCGCTTGGCTTGCTCGCTGCCGATCAGGCGCGGCAGATGCCAGCTGGCGCCGGCGTCCGGCGAGTAGGCCATGCTGGTGTAGCCGGCCTTGAAGCGTGCCGATTGCGCGGCGACGCGCAGGTCGCAGCACAGGGTGAGGTCCATGCCGGCACCGACCGCCGTGCCGTTGATGGCGGCGAGGGTAGGTTTGTCGAGGGTGTGCAGGCGGGTCATCAGGCCGTGGGCGGTTTCGGTCCAGCCGTAGGTTTCGAGGGCGCCACGGGCTTCGGCATCGGCCCATTCGGCAAGGTCGGCACCGGCGCAGAAGCTGCGACCGCTGCCGGTCAGTACCACCACGCGCACAGCCGGGTCGCGGTTGAAACCGTCCAGCAAGGCATGCAGGTGCTTGAGGGTCGGGATGTCCAGGGCGTTGCGCTGGGGGCCGCGATTGAGGGTGATCCAGGCAACACCTGCCTGCACCTGAGTGAGCACGGACGGATCTGTAGTCATGGAATCCTCGAATTATTTTAATTGGCTTGAGGGGTGCGACATGGGGCGATACTAAACGAGTGTTCAGTAAGGAGGCAATCGGGTAACTGCAAATATTTTTCGAGGGGAAAATGCCGGCCCGGACATTGCGTCCAGGCGGCGCGGAATCGTCAGTTCAGGGTTTGATCTGGAAGCGCTTGCGCCCGCCCGACTGCAAGCCATCGACCCAGGCTTCGCAGATCTGGATGCCCTGCTCCGGGGTGAAGGTGCCGGGATTGAGCCCCGATTCCAGCCACAAGCCGTCGAGCAAGGCGCTCAAGGCGATGGCCGCCAAATCGGCATCGAACTGCTTCCAGCCCTCCTCCCCGGCCATGTCCACCAAGGCCGAACGCATGATGGTGCGATACTCGCCATAGGAGTGTTCGTGGGCCTGGTTGATCGCCGGGGCCGTCTTGACCGCCCCCCAGAACACCAGCCAGGCATCCAGCAGTTGCGGGTCGAGCAATTCGGGGGAGAACGAGCCGCGAAAGAACGCCGACAGCCGCTCCCGCGGACTGGGCGGCGCCTTGGCCATCGCATCCCGCAGCAGGTCCATGACCTGCCGGGTGATTGACCGATAGGCCTCGGCCACCAGCTCATCCTTGCCCGAGTAGTGATGACTGATCAGCCCCACCGACACCCCGGCCTCGGCGCTGATCTTGCGGATCGACGCGCCCTGGAAGCCGTCGCGCTTGAGGCAGGCCAACGTCGCCTGCACCAGATTGGCCTTGCGCAACTCCGGTTCCATGCGGGAGAAACGGGATTCCTGGGTCATGAGGCGGTGTCCTTGGGTTGAGTCGGCTGGACGACTCTACCTCACTCCCGGAACCCCGGCGACACCCGATCCAGTAACCGCAGCAATGCCGCCCATGCCAGTTGCATGGCGTCCGGGTCTGCCAGTTCGCCCTCTTCCAGTGGCCGGCCTGGCTCATTGAACTGCCGCTCGGTGTATTCACACACGTGCGCAGGCGGCAGGATCAGCTTGCCGCACGCCTGGGCGGCGATCTGGATATCGCAGGCCTTCTCCAGGTAATACATGCGCAGGAACGCCTGGCTGACCGTCTCCCCTACCGTCAACAAACCATGGTTGCGCAGCATCAACACCGGCTTGTCGCCGAGGTCGCGCACCAGTCGCTGTTGCTCGTCCATGTCCAGCGCCACGCCTTCGTAGTCGTGGTAGGCGACCTTGCCGTAGAACTCCATGGAAATCTGGTTCACCGGCAACAGCCCGCATTCCAGTGCCGCCACCGCACAGCCGGCGCGGGTGTGGGTGTGCAGCACGCACTGCGCATCTTCGCGGGCGCCGTGAATCGCGCTGTGAATCACAAACCCCGCCGGGTTGACGCCATGGGCCGAAGCCTCGACCGCACGTCCGTCCAGGCCGATCTTCACCAGGCTGGAGGCGGTGATCTCCTCGAACATCAGCCCATAGGGGTTGATCAAAAAGTGATGCTCGGGCCCCGGGATACGCACCGAGATATGGGTGAAAATCAAATCGCTCATGCGAAAGTGCGCGATCAGCCGGTAGCAGGCGGCAAGCTCTTCGCGCAGCTGTCGTTCGGTGGCCCCAGGCATTTTTATTCTCCAGGCGGGTGGGTGATGTGGTTGACGCTAATCCAGTCACCAGTAAAAAAACAAGTTGATTTTTTACTGAGGCTGACCTCCTATAGAAAAATAATAACAACAGCGCCTGGAGTATCCGCACCATGTCGCCCCATGCCTTTCCGCATCTTTTTGAACCGCTGGTACTGCGCGGCAAACGCCTGAAAAATCGCATCATGTCCAGCGGGCACGACACCTCGATGCCCACCGACAACCAGGTCAACGAGCAGTTGATCGCCTACCACCGGGCACGCGCCGAAGGCGGCGTGGGGTTGATTGTGTTGCAAGTGGCCGGGGTGCACGACAGCGCCCGCTACACCTCCCATGTGCTGATGGCCACCGATGACAGCTGCATCGACGGCTATCGCCGACTGGCCGAAACCTGCCACGCCCACGGCACCGTGGTGCTGTCGCAGATTTTCCATCCAGGACGGGAAATCATGGAGTCGGCCGACGGTTTGCTGGCGGTGGCTTACTCGGCTTCCGGGGTGCCCAACGAACGCTTCCGGGTGATGCCGCGCGCCCTTGACCAGACAATGATCGACGAGATCGTCGCCGGCTACAGCGCTGCGGCAAGGCGCCTGTATCAGGCCGGGATTGACGGTGTGGAAGTGGTCGCCAGCCATGGTTACCTGCCCGCGCAATTTCTCAACCCGCGGGTGAATCGCCGCACCGACGGCTACAACGGCGAGCTGGAACAACGCCTGCGTTTCCTGCGGGAAATCATCGCCACGGTGCGTGCCGAAACCGACGAGCACTTCATCATCGGGCTGCGCATTTCTGCCGATGAACGCGACCCCGAAGGCCTGACCGAAGAGGATTCCCTGGCCGCCGTGCAACAGCTGCAATCACACCTGGATTATGTGCACATCGTTGCCGGCACCTCGGCCTCCCTCGGCGGCGCGATCCATATCGTGCCGCCCATGGCCATTGCCCCGGCGTACCTGGCGACAGAAGCGGCGACGTTCAAGACGCACCTGTCGATTCCGCTGTTCGTCACCGGGCGCATCAACCAGCCCCAGGAGGCCGAACTGATGCTGCAACGCGGCCAGGCCGATGTGTGCGGGATGACCCGCGCGCTGATCTGCGACCCGCGCATGCCGGCCAAGACCTCAAGCGGCCATGCCGGGGATGTACGCGCCTGCATCGCCTGCAATCAGGCGTGCATCGGCCACTTCCACAAAGGCCTGCCGATCTCCTGCATCCAGCATCCCGAGACCGGCCGCGAATTGCAGTTTGGCCAACTGCAACCGGCACTGCGACGCCAGCGGATCATGGTCGCCGGTGGCGGCCCGGCAGGGATGAAAGCGGCAGCGGTGGCGGCGCAGCGCGGACATGAGGTGACCTTGTATGAAGCCAGTGCCCAATTGGGCGGCCAAGTGCTTCTGGCGCAGTTACTGCCCCGACGCAGCGAGTTCGGCGGGGCCAGTACCAACCTGCAGCGCGAGATGGAACTGGCCGGGGTCCGCGTGGTGCGCAACACCCGCGTCGACCGCGCATTGGTGGAACGCGAACAACCTGACCGGGTGATCATCGCCACCGGCGCCGAGCCCTACTGGCCGGCCTTCGAACGCGGCGGCGAGCTACAGGTGGTGGATGCCTGGCAAGTGCTGCGCGATGAGGTGCAACTGGGCCGTTCGGTGGTCGTCGTGGACTGGCGTTGCGACTGGATCGGCCCGGGCATTGCCGAGCGCCTCACCCGCGCCGGCCATCAGGTGCAACTGGCGGTGAACGGCACCCATTGCGGGGAAAACCTGCCGTTGTACGTGCGTGACCAACTGGCCGGCGAACTGCATCGGCTGGGCATTCCGATCATCCCTTACGCCCGTTTGTACGGCTGCGACGACACTACCGTCTACCTGCAACACACCGCCAGCGGCGAGCCGATGTTGCTGGAAAATATCGACACCCTGGTGTTGTGCCAAGGCCACCAGCCGGTGGACACTCTGGGCGCAGAACTGGAAGGCCTGGTGGCGTTCACGCGGATCGGCGATTGCCTGGCGCCGCGTACCGCCGAAGAGGCGATTTATGAAGGATTGAAAGTAGCGTGGGACATTTGAACGACCAACCTCCACAACTGTTTCTCGGCACCCGCATCCGCGGCTTGCGCAAGGCCCGGGGCATGACGCTTACCGAATTGGCGCAGATGAGCGAATTGACGGCCGGCTATATCAGCCAACTGGAACGCAACCTCGCCTACCCGTCGATCCCGGCCCTGTTCAACATTGCCCGCAGCCTGGGGGTGACGATCCAGTGGTTTTTTGCCAGCGAGACCACGCCGGCAGCGGAGGATGAAGGTTTTGTGGTGCGCAGGAACAATCGCCAGAGCATTCACTATGAGGACGGGATCGTCGACCAGTTGCTGACGCCCCTGCCCAATCATCAATTGGAGATGCTGCACTCGCGCTTTCCACCGGGCACCTATAGCCAGCAGAGCTATAGCCATGAGGGTGAAGAGGCGGGTTATGTGTTGAGCGGAACGTTTGAGTTATGGGTGGGCGAGCGGCATTTTCAGCTGGTTGAAGGGGACAGTTTCAGCTTCTCCAGCAGTGAGCCCCATCGGTATGGCAACCCCGGAAAGGTGGATGCGGTGGTGATCTGGGTGATTACGCCGCCGACGTTTTAGACCGTTGGGGCAACTAAGGACGTTTCCTACGATACGCGGGGAGTTCTGGATGGGGGCCATCAGTAGTCGGTAAAAACGGCTCTTGCTATAAAACCGACTACTTTTTATGAGGGTGCCGGTCATGTTTGAGTCGTTTGCGTGGTTCAAGAAACCCACTGAGGAAGATCTGGAAAATATCAGGGCTATCAAGCGGTACAAAACCATGAGGATAGTGGGTGAGTGGGGTATTTCTGTCGACCCGGCGGAAATCGCCAACTCACCCGAGTTCAAGGAACACAAGCGCAAGATACGTGAACTGATATTCAAATAACCCATGGGGCTACTACTGATACTGCCGTTACTGGTGAGTGGCTATTTGGTGTGTTTGAAACACCCCGGCCATTACTGCCGCCTCCACCGCTTTGAAGGCCAGTTACTCTATCTACAGGTCGCAAGATTAGGCTGGACCTGCCTCGTACTGTCGTTCGTACTGACCACTTTGATTCTTTGCCTGTCCAAACAGCCGCTGCAACTGGCTGGCCAGACAATCCCCATTGATTACAGTGCTTATCTGGGCAAGCTGCTGATAGAGCTGGATATTGCCACCGAGAGAAATCATGGCCTCTGGGTATTTTTGCTCCAGGTCGGCCTGACAGCCATGATCATTCCCTACTGCTGGGCGCGATTATTTGTGCGCTGGCGTCGACGAAGACTGCAACTTGCTTCAGAGGAGGAACTGAACCAGCAATTGATGCTCGAGCTTCTAACGGGGCGCCCCCTCAGGACCCTACTCAGGGAATCCATTGCGCGCGGCTCTCAATGCATGTTCACGCTGAACGATCGGAATGTTTATGTGGGCGTTGTTTCATCCATCTGCGAGCCGAATGAGTCCGAAGGTATAGATCACGCCTTCAGTCTGATTCCGACCTGCAGCGGCTATCGCGACAAGGACACCTTGGAAATCATCCTCGATACTGAATACCCGGACGCGTCAGACGCTATTTCCATCATGCTGCTCCAGGAAGCGGTGGTATCAGCCACCCGCTTTGACCCTGCGACGTGGATGTCTTTCCAATCCCGCATACGGGCGAAACCCCAGCCTATCCGGAGCTATCGTCGTGAGTCGGCACGCAGGAAAAAGACGCCAGGTGCCTGCGCCTGAGGTCCTCCCGCCAAACAGTAAACCTTCCAGCCATTCCCACATCTACCCGCCGGTTTCAGTGCACACAAAAACGCAACACTGAACTGCACCGATTGTGATGGCCGCTTCACACCGGGGTTTATATAGTCGTTCCTACTGCAACCCGCCATGAGCCAGCCGGCCCATCACAAGGAAGCGTTCGATGACTGACCTGCATACCCTTACGGCCGCCGAACTGTTGGCGCAATTTGCCAGCCGGCAACTCGCGCCCATCGACTACTACGACCAGCTCCTGGCCCACATCGACCGCTGGGAGCCGCAGATCAACGCGCTCTATGCCTTCGACCCGCAACAGGTGCGCCAGCAGGCCCAGGCCTCCACCGAGCGCTGGAACAAGGGCCAACCCAACGGCGCCCTTGATGGCGTACCGGTGACTCTCAAGGAATTGATCGCCACCGAAGGCGTGCCCATTCCCCTCGGCAGCGCGGCCACCCGCCTGACCCCGGCCCTCAGGGACGCACCGCCCGCAGCCCGCATGCGTGAAGCGGGCGCGATAATCCTGGCCAAGACCACCAACCCGGACTTCGGCATGCTGTCTTCCGGCCTGTCGAGCTTCCACGGCATCACCCGCAACCCGTGGAACACCGCCAACAACACCGGCGGTTCCAGCTCCGGTGCCGCCGCAGCGGCCGCCGCCGGTTACGGCCCGCTGCACGTGGGCACCGACATCGGTGGCTCGGTGCGCCTGCCCGCCGCCTGGTGCGGCTTGGTGGGATTCAAGCCGACCCTGGGCCGCATCCCCATCGACCCGTACTACACCGGCCGCGCCGCCGGGCCCATGACCCGCACCGTCGATGATTGCGTGCTGTTGATGCAACACCTGGCCCGCCCCGATGCCCGCGATGCCACCAGCCTTCCGCCGCTCACCACCCAGTGGAGTAACCAGCCGCTGTCGGTCAGGGGCCTGCGCGTCGGCCTGATGCTTGAACCCGGCGCAGGCATGCAGCCTGAGGGCTTCGTCTGTGAAGCCGTGGAGCAAGCCGCGCGGCTGTTCGAAGCCCACGGCGCCAAGGTCACGCTGATCCCGCCAATCATGGACCGCGCACAACTCGATGGCCTCGACCATTTCTGGCGCGCCCGCCAGTGGGGCGATTTGTCGGCCCTGAGCAGCGAGCAGTTCGACAAGGTCTTGCCGTACATCCGCGACTGGGCCGCGCCGGGCGCCGAGATCAGCGGCGTACAAGCCGTAAAGGGTTTCAACCAGACCTTTGAAATGCGCCGCCGCGCCGCGCAGGTGTTCACCGAACTCGACCTGGTGCTGTCCCCCACTAACCAGGTCAATGCCTTCCCGGCCGAGTGGCCATCACCGAGCAACAACCCGCAACTGCCGTTCGAACACATCGTGTTCACGGTGCCGTGGAACATGGGCGAGCAACCGGCGTTGTCGATCAACTGCGGTTTCGCCGCCGATGGCATGCCCATCGGCCTGCAGATGATCGCCCCGCGTTTTGCCGATCAATGGCTGCTGCAAATCGCTAAAACCTACGAGAGCTGGCGTGGCGCAATCCACCACTGGCCGAATCCTTCCTGACTTTTGACGCTGTAAGAACTGCCCACCCACACGCCAGCTCCGGGCCCTCTTGGCCTGGAGCTCGGACGACCTATAACTAAAATCGAGGGGCTGGTATGCACACTGAGCAATTGACACGATCCGATCCTGATCACGCACCCGAAACACCGTCCCCGGACGCCGGCAAAAAGAGCATCTTCGCCGTGGTCCTGGGCAACGCCGTGGAGTTTTTCGACTTTGGTGTGTACGCAACCTTTGCGGTGATGATCGGCCACACGTTCTTCCCGTCCGACAGCGCCTTCGTCAGCCTGATGCTGTCGGTCACGGCGTTCGGTATCGGCTTTATCGTCCGGCCCCTGGGCGCAGTACTGATCGGCGCCTACGCCGACCGCGTCGGGCGCAAACCGGCGATGCTGTTGACCCTGGTGATGATGGCCGTGGGCACCGGCAGCATCGCGATATTGCCCGGTTACGAGACCATCGGTATCGCGGCGCCGATCCTGCTGGTACTCACCCGCATGATCCAGGGCCTGGCCTGGGGCGGTGAAGCCGGCCCCGCCACCACCTACATCCTCGAAGCGGCGCCACCCCACAAACGCGGGACCTACGCCTGCTGGCAAGTAGTCGCCCAGGGCGTCGCAGCCATGGTGGCCGGGCTGGTAGGGTTCACCCTGACCAAGGTCATGTCCCCGGAAGACCTCAACAGCTGGGGCTGGCGCGTGCCGTTCGTGTTCGGCCTGCTGGTGTTGCCGATCGGCATCTACATCCGCCGCAACCTCGCCGAAACCTTCCACGGCCACGGCGAGCAGACCAGCACCGGCGACCTGGTACGGGAAGTCTGCGGCAAGCACCGGCGCGCACTGGTGCTGGGGTTGCTGATCCTTTCCGGCAGCACCATCACCCAGTACTTCCTCAACTACATGACCACCTTCGCCCTCACCGAACTGAAGCTGCCCACCAGCATCTCGATGCTCTCGACCCTGGTGGCCGGCGCAGCGATGGCCGTGTGCGCGGTGGCCGGCGGCATGCTCTGCGACCGCTTCGGGCGCCGTACGATCCTGATGACACCGCGGGTGGTGTTGCTGTTGATTTTGTTCCCGGCCCTGCAACTGATGACCGAGCACCCAAGCCCGGCGACCTTCCTGCTGACCCTGGCGGTACTCTCGGGCCTGCACGGCATGAGTGGCGCGGCGCTGATCGTGTTGCTGGTGGAAAGCTTCCCGAAATCCGTGCGCTCCACCGGTTTCTCCATCGTCTACGCCTTCGGTGTGGCGGCGTTTGGCGGCACCGCGCAGATCATCATCACCTGGCTGATCGGCACCACCGGCGACCCGATGTCGCCGGTCTGGTACCTGCTGATCGCCAACCTGGTGTGCCTCACCGCCGCCTGGTTCGCCAAGGAAACCCGTCCGCCGCTGCCCGGCAGCCCGGCCCGCGAAACCCGGCTCACAGAAGCTTCGGTTCGCTGAATACCTTTTCCCACTGTCCCGCGTCTTTTCGCCACCGACCAGCAGCACCTGAAGGCCTGCCGGGACGGTCGCCTTACGTCTGATTTGTATGGGGATTTACCATGTATCCACGTCTTTTGCTGGCCGTCACCCTGGCGTCCAGCACCCAGGCTTTCGCCCAGGAAAACGCCCAGGCCAGCGCACCGGGCTTCCTCGAAGGCAGCACCCTGGACCTGAACCTGCGTCACTACTATTCCAACCAGCACACCCAACGCACCACCCACTTGAGCATCAAGAAAGCCGGCGGCGTCGAGCCCACGCGTGTACGGGAAACCTGGGTGCAGACCAGCATGCTCAAGTACAGCTCCGGCTACACCCAGGGCCTGATTGGCGTGGGTGTGGACGCGGGGATCTTCAGCGCGGTCAACCTGGAACGCGGCCACGGCAAGGTGGCCAATGGCGGCGACCGGGTGCTGGTGGACGGCGACGGCGATGCGATTCCCACTTGGAGCCGCCTGGGGGTGGGCGACGTGCGTTTTCGCCTGTCCAGCACCGAGATCAAGGCTGGCCGGCTGATGACCGACAATCCGATCCTGCGTTACAAGGACAACCGCGCCCTGCCCTCCAGCTTCCAGGGCGTGGGCTTGTTCAGCAACGAATTCGACTGGCTGTCGGTGCAGGGCGGCAGCTTCGAGCGGGCGATTCCGCGCACCGGCACCGGCGCCGAAAAGCTCACCACCACCTTCGGCAACCGCGCCTACAGCGGCGCACGCATCAGCTACCTGGGAGCCACGGTAAAACCGGGTTACGGGCTGGAAGCCAGCGTCTACGCGTCGCGTTTCGAAGACATGTGGGACCAGACCTACGTCGGCCTGACCCACCGCATCGGTGACAAGAGCGACATCGCCTTGAAGACCGCCTTCAACTACTACCACACCAGCGACTCGGGCGACAAAAACCTCGGCTACATCGACAATAACGCCGCCAGCCTGGCCTTCACCGCCACGCACCTGGCCCACAGCCTGACCCTGGCCTGGCAGCAGGTATTCGGCAACGAATACTTCGACTACGTGTGGGAGTCCACCGGCAACTACATGGCCAACTCGCTGTACTCGGACTACAACGGCCCCAACGAAAAGTCCTGGCAGTTGCGCTACGACCTGGACTTCGCCGCCTACGGTGTGCCCGGCCTCACCGCCAGCCTGTGGCACGCCAAGGGTTGGGACATCGACGGCACCCATTACGATGGCGACCGCAACGGCCACAACACCGGCTACAACGTGCGCAGCCTGGATGGCGCCAAGCACAACGAAAACGGCTTGATGCTGGCCTATGTGATTCAGTCCGGAACACTCAAGAACACCGTACTGCGCACCATCGTCTACAACCATCGCGCCAGCGGCGGGCAGATTGACGGCAGCTACGATGAGTTCCGCCTCGTCGCCAATGTGCCGATCAACATCTTCTGAGGCTCAGGCTCAGTTCAGCGAACAACGCTGCATCGCCCCCGCCAGCATTTCCTGGCACTTGAGCACCGCCACCGAGCGGGGGCGGTTGCGGTACACGCAGAGGTCGATGCGGATGCGGCCGAGGTCTTCATCGGCGATCGGCACGGCGACCAGGCCGTCGCCCAGGTCCCGCACGTCTGCCTCGACCTGGGGCAAAATCAGCACCGCTGCCCGTTGCCGGGCCAGGCTCTTCTGCACTTCCAGGGAACTGGTGGTGAACACCGGTTCGAGGGTGACGCCGCGTTTTTTTGCCGCCACTTCCAGGGCCTGGCGCACGCCGTAGGCCGAGTCGGGAATCGCCAGGGGCTGGCCTTGCAGTTCGCTCAATTCGATGCTGTCGCGCTGGGCGAAGGGGTGTTCGGCGCTGACCAGCACCCGGTGCCATAACTGGCAGTGGGCGGTGACTTCGACGTCGGCGCGCTCTTGCAGGTAGAACGCCAGGCCCAGGTCCGCCTCGCCGCTGCACAGGGCGTCGAGGGTGGCCGAGGCGCTGGCGATCACGATGTTGAAGGTGACCTTGGGGTGGGCGCGGTAGAAGGTGGCGAGCACCGGGGCGAGCACGGTGGAAACGATACTTTCTGACACATGGATGCTGATGTTACCGGCCACCTGGCTTTGGCGGCTGGCGATGACTTCGCGTACCTGGTCGAGGCCGCGCAGGGTTGAGGTGACTTGTTCGGCCAGGCACTCGCCCTCGGCGGTGAGGCGGATGCCGCGGGGGCCGCGCTCAATCAGGGCGGCGCCGAAGAAGTGTTCCAGGTGTTCGATCTGGCGGCTGACGGCGGTGGGGGTGACGTAAAGACGTTCGGCGGCCTTACGCAGGGAGGCGCAGCGGGCGACCTCGTGGAAATATCGCAAGGCGCGTAGTTGCATGGGGGGTGCTCCTTTTTTGGGGGGGTGGATTGGGGAGGACGCAATTACTGCGCCATGCGGGTGTACATATCCGTTTCTTCGGTCACGGCGTCCTGCCGGTTTACTCGCTCTGCACTACCCGCGTTCGCTCAGATCAAGATCAAAAGCAAATCTGCTTTTCTGTGGGAGCTGGCTTGCCTGCGATGCAGACAACTCGGTGCATCAGGTACACCCAGTTGATGCCATCGCAGG